>NZ_JBNHHB010000012.1:0-100569 GCF_059091905.1 Arthrobacter sp. Dra40 | reverse complement strand
CGCACTTCGCACCGAACGCGCTGCAGGATGCCGTGGCCGTCTACCGCCGCGAATTCCAGCCCTCGGCGCAGCTCGCCGAACCGTACGTGATCGCCGGCGTGAATGCCATCGCGGCGGACACCAACGAGGAAGCGCAGGAGCAGTTCAGGATTGTCCGGCGCAGCCGGGTCTCGCTGCTGTTCGGGCGCGACCGGACGTTCACGGACGAGGAAGCCGACCTGATCCTGGACTCGCCGCAGGGCCAGCACGTGGAGCAGATGGTCAAGTACTCGGCCGTCGGTACGCCCGATGCCGTCACGGAGTACCTGGAAGGATTTGCCAAGCACGCGGTTGCCGACGAGCTGATCGTCGCGTTCCAAGCGCCGACCGTTGCTCAGCGGCTGCGCGCGCTGGAGCTGACCGCGCAGGCCGCCAGCCTGGCTGCTTGAGCCGTAATCATCGCCATAAACCGTGACGCCGTTGATGGCTGCCGGTACAGTGGTGCAAAATCCGGACCAGCAGTTTCGCAGGGATAGCCCCCTCGAGAAGGAGCAATCATGAGTACAGCCGTCGTCGCACGCCAGGGTGTTCTGGCCGACGCACTCGTCCCCAGCACAGCCTTGGCCAACACCGCGCTGGTGGTCGGTGGTGCCGGCCTTACCGCTGTGATGGCGCAGCTGGCCGTGCCGCTGTGGCCGGTCCCGATCACCGGCCAGACGCTGGCCGTGCTGCTGGTCGGCAGCACCCTCGGCCCGGTCCGCGGAATGCTGGCGATGGCGCTGTACTGGGTTGCCGGTGTCGCCGGCATGCCGGTGTTCTCCGAGGCCTCCTCCGGCCTGGCCGCTGCTGTCGGCCCGACCGGCGGTTACCTGGTGGGCTTCGTTGCGGCCGCGGGCCTGACCGGCTGGTTGGCCAAGCGCAACTGGGACAAGAAGTTCCTGGGCGCCACGGTCTCCTTCCTGGCCGGCACCGTGATCACCTTCGTCTTCGGCATGGCCTGGCTGTCCATCTCGCTGGGCGCCGATCTGCAGCAGACGCTCGAGTGGGGCCTGTACCCGTTTATCATCGGCGGCATCGTGAAGTCCCTGATCGCGGCCGCCGCCATGCCCGCCGCGTGGAAGCTGGCCGCCCGGCTGCCCAAGGATTCTTCCCGCGCCTAGCGGGTGGGCGGCAGGCTTCGCGCCCGCCGCACCCTGATAACTGCACAGCACGACGCCGGTGCCCGGGCGGGGATTTGCCTCCACCCGGGCACCGGCGTCTTTGTTGGTCTCTGTTGGGTGGCTTGGGGCTGCGGGCGGCGCGCTTGGTTTGGGGGAGCGCCGGGACGGGGTTAGGGGCGCGCCGACGTGGGGCCGCGCGTTCTCGCGGATTCTCATCGAGTGGGGAAAAGATGCACCGAACACGCCATAACAGGACCATTTCGCTGCATCTCCCCGCCACTGGATTGCTGACAATCCCGGAGACAGGCTCCGGGTCAACTGCGGCGCCTTGTTCTGCGAGCAGATCGGCTACGTTGGGAACGTGACGGCGCGCCAGGGGATCCAGGAGTTTGTGGAGCGGCTGGGTGAGTTCGAGACGGGGCCGGCGAGCCGCAACTTCTTCTCCACCGAGGTGCCCGAGAATGCAGCCCGCAGGCACAACGTCACCCGCTACTTTGAACAGATGCTGGAACGCCGGCCCCCTGTCCTGCTGGTCGGGGAAGCTCCGGGCTACCGCGGCATGACCGTTACCGGCGTCCCATTCACGAACAAGGCGCTGATCTCCGGCAACGACCCTTTCGCTATGTTCGGGCCGGCGAACGGATACGCGATGCCTCCGGAGGTGCTGACCGTGCCGGCAGAGCCCACCGCCACGGTGATGTGGAACGTGCTGGCCGAACTGGACTTCCTGCCACTGCTGTGGAGCGCCTATCCATTCCATCCCCACCAGCCCGGGCGGCCGCAGTCCAACCGCACGCCATCGGCGCCGGAGATCGCGGCCGGCACGATCTTCTGGCAGGATCTGGCCCGGCTGTTCGGTATCGACTCCGTCGTCGCGGTGGGGAACATCGGGCACCGGAGCGTAACCGCCAGCGGGCTACAAGTGCCCAAGATCCGCCACCCGGCCCACGGCGGCAAGGAACTTTTCCGGCGAGGCCTGCAGGACCTGCTGGATGCCGGCGTCATCCGGAGGAGCCAATGACGATTCCTAGCTGCGGCCCCGTAGGGGCGGAATGACCAGCCCGCAGCTTTCGGCGTGGCCACCGTCCAACCCCGCGTTCCGCCGCGCGGAAGTGTCAACGGTATTGGGAAGCGGCGATGACCTCTGGGATCGGGCCATCAGGGAGGTGCTGTGCTGGAAGGTGAAAACCGCGAGCGGGTTCTCAGTGGACTCAACGGGACCGGTACGCCAAGGCGACCGAGTGATCATCACGGCCAGCCTGCTCGGAGTGAGAATCCTGGAGCCGGTTGAAGTCGTGGCCGTTGTCGAAACCGCCCGCCGGGTTGGCTTCGCCTACCGCACCCGGCCGGGTCATCCCGTCAATGGTGAGGAAGCGTTCATTGTGCACCGGGACGGCGAGGAAGTGCATTTCACCGTGCGCTCGCTGACCCGGGCAGCGCCGCAACAGCCGTGGCGGACTCTCTACCCACTGCTTCTGATCGCACAGCGCGTCGCCCGCAGGCGGTATCTGCGTGCGCTGCGATAGAAATAGCGGGCGCCCGGGTTGCGCCAAAAAACGACTGTACCGATCTGGCCCTCCCAGGCACTGCGGAAGGGCCAGATCGGCACAGTCGATGGATGGTGGACTGCGGGTCGGGCTAGACGGCTTCGAGCACGCTGACGTAGTTGGCGATCGCCAAGCCGCCCATGTTGTGCACGGCCGCGCGGCGCGCACCAGCCAACTGCATGTCCCCGGCGGTGCCGGAGAGCTGCATGGCGGTGACCACGTGCTGCGAGACACCGGTGGCGCCGACCGGGTGCCCCTTGGCCTTCAGGCCGCCGGACAGGTTCACCGGCAGCTTGCCGTCCCGGTACACCATGCCCTCCTCGATGGCCCGGCGGCCCTCGCCGGCAGCAGTCAGTCCGATGACCTCGTACATGATCAGTTCGGCGATGGTGAAGCAGTCATGCACCTCGGCCAGGTCCAGATCCGCCAAGCCCACCCCGGCCATGCCCAGCGCCCGCTGCCAGGCAGCGCGGCTGCCGGCGAAGGCCGTGGGGTCGCGCTTCTCGGCCGGCATGAAGTCGTTGGCATGGCCGAATCCCGCCAGCCGCACCGGGGCCGCTGCGGCACCGGACCGCGGCGCTTCGATACTGAGCACTACCGCGGCGGCGCCGTCCGACACCGGCGAGCAGTCGGTCCGGCGCAGCGGCTCGGCGACCACCGGGTTCTTGTCCGAGACGGTCTGGCAGAACTCTTCGCCCAAGTCCTTGCGCAGCTGGGCGTACGGATTGGCCACGCCGTTGCGGTGGTTCTTCGCCGCGATCGAGCCGAGCACGTCGCCCACCTCGCCGTAGCGCTTCTGGTAGTGCTTGGCGGTTTCGGCAAACAGTCCGGCGAAGCCGGTGGAGCTCGGCTTGCCAGCCGCCTCATAATCGGCGCCGAGCAGGGCGGCACCCACCACATCGGCACCGGCGTGGGTCATCTTCTCCGCGCCGATCACCAGCACGTTGCGTGCGGTGCCGGCCAGCAGCGACTTGGCGCCCTGCTGCACCGCGGCCGAGCCGGACGCGCACGCGTTCTCCACTCGGGTGGCCGGCACGTTGGCCAGCTCATCCGAGACCTGCAGCGCCAGCGAGGACGCGAAGCCCAGCGGCACCATGCCGGAGTTGAACTGGCCCAGGTAAACCTCGTCGATCTGTCCCGGCTCCAGCCCGGCATTGGCGATGGCATCCCGGGCCACGCCAACAATCAGCGACTCCAGCGTCTCATCCGCCAGCTTGCCGAACGGGGAGTGCCCCCAGCCGGTGAGCAGGATGTCCTTGCCGAATTGTTCCTGCAGGCTCATCGGTGTGCTCCTTCCAGGGGGCCTTCCAGTGCGGCTTCCCGCGCCCCGTCCGGCGCGGTCTCGGTTCCGGCCCGCCCGGTCCCGGGGGCCTGGTCCAGTCCGGGCGCGACGGCGAAGTCCGGCTCGGTCTTCTCCCGCACCTCTGCCACGGTGACCCCGGGCGCAAGGCGGACCAGCCGCAGGGAGGGGGCACCGCCGTCGTTCTCAATATCAAAGACCGCCAGGTCCGTGATGATCCGGTCCACCACGCGCACGCCGGTCAGCGGCAGCGAGCACTCGTTAACGATCTTGGGCGTGCCGTCCTTGGCCACGTGCTCGGTCAGCACCAGCACCCGCGGCGTGCCGGCCACCAGGTCCATCGCGCCGCCCATGCCCTTGACCATCTTGCCCGGGATGGTCCAGTTGGCCAGGTCGCCGGCGGCGGAGACCTGCATGGCGCCCAGCACGGCGATCTTCACGTGGCCGCCGCGGATCATGCCGAAGCTGGTGGCCGAGTCGAAGATGGAGCCGCCGGGCAGCACCGTGACGGTCTGCTTGCCGGCGTTGATCAGGTCCGCGTCCTCGTCGCCGTCGTACGGGAACGGGCCCATGCCCAGCAGCCCATTCTCGCTCTGCAGCACCACCCTCACGCCGTCGGGCAGGTTGTTGGCCACCAGCGTGGGAATGCCGATGCCGAGGTTGACGTAGTCGCCGTCGTTCAGTTCGCTGGCGGCAATGGCCGCCATTTCATCTCGTGTCCAGGCCATGGTTCTCTCCTTCAGGGGTTTGTCTTTAGGCGCCGACGACGGCGGGGCGGGGGCGGACGGTGCGCTGCTCGATGTCCTTGACGCGGTCGGACGCTTGCACCAGTCGCTGCACGTACACGCTCGGGGTGACAACGTGGTTCGGGTCCAGCTCGCCCGGTTCCACGATCACCTCGGCCTCGGCAATGGTGACGCGGCCCGCGGTGGCCACCACCGGGTTGAAGTTGCGCGCGGTGTGGCGGTAGATCAGGTTGCCGTCCGTATCCGCCGTGTGCGCATGGACGAGCGACAGGTCGGCCACGATGCCCCGCTCCTGCACGTAGAGCTCGCCGTCGAACTCCTGGTGCGGCTTGCCCTCGGCGATCACCGTGCCGACGCCGGTCTTGGTGTAGAAGGCCGCGATGCCGGCCCCGCCGGCGCGGAGCCGTTCGGCCAGGGTGCCCTGCGGGTTGAATTCGACCTCCAGGGTGCCGGCCAGGAACTGCTGGGCGAACAGCTTGTTTTCGCCCACGTAGGAGGCCAGCACCTTGCGGACCTGCCCGGCCTCGATCAGGACGCCGAGGCCCTTGCCGTCGATGCCCATGTTGTTGGACACCACGGTCAGGTCCTTAACGCCGGAATCACGCACCGCGTCGATCAGGTCCGCGGGGATGCCGGAGAGCCCGAACCCTCCCACCGCAATGGTCATGCCGTCATGCAGCACACCTGCCAGTGCGGCGGCGGGTCCTGCGGTCAGTTTGGACATCTGCTTTCCTCCTCGTTGAGTGCGTTCCCCTGCGGCGGGTCCACTGGTTCCTGCGGTACTGTCCATTTTGTGGACAGAGTCTACTGCGCAGCCTAAAGGTGTTTCGCAGGTCACGTCAACGGCGCCTCCGTGCACGCATTCATAGTGTGGACACCGTCGGATAGACTGTCCACATTGTGGATTACTGTCGGTGGAAGGCTTCGAAACGAGCCCCGCCGGTCGAGAAGGGAACACGATGCCGGACAAACAAGTGCAGGGCGCCCAAGTGGTCAGCCGCGCGGCCAGGCTGCTGCGGATTGTTGGCCGCGCGCCGGAGACCGGTGCCGCCCTCGGCGACATTGTCCAGGCGTCCGGCCTGACCCGGCCTACGGTCTACCGACTGCTGAACTCGCTGGCCGCCGAAGGGCTGCTGGATCACCACGCCGAAACCGGAAGCTGGCATCTGGGACCGGAGCTCTACGTGCTCGGCTCGGTGGCCGCCAGCCGGTTCGCCATCGAAGACCTGGCCCGGCCAAGCCTGCAGCGGCTGGCTGACGAGACCGGCGAGAGCGCGTTCCTCTCCATCCGCCGCGGCGACGAAACCGTCTGCCTGGTCCGGGTGGAGGGAAGCTTCCCGGTGCGCTCCTTCGTGCTGCATGAAGGCGTCCGCTTCCCGCTGGGCGTCGCCTCCGCGGGGCTGGCCATCATGGCGTTCCTGGAGGCTGAGGAGATTGACCGGTTGCTTGACGACGGCGGTGCCCGGCTGCAGCGGTTCGGCCCGGCCCATGCGCCGGAACAGATCCGCAAAAACTTGGCGGAGACCCGGGAACGCGGCTACGCGGTCAACCCCGGACTGATCCTGGAGGGCAGTTGGGGGATGGGGGCCGCCGTCTTTGACCGGCAAGGCCGGCCGGCCTGGGCGCTGTCGCTGACCGGCATCGAACAGCGCTTCCGCCCCGACCGGCAGGAGTTCCTGGGCAAGCTGCTGCTCGAGGAAGCGCACAAGCTCACGCAGAAGCTGCGCGAGCAACCGCACGCCGGCCGGTAGCTCGGAGGCAGCCGGTTGGCCACCGGGTAGGCTCGGACGCAGCCGCCGACTCGGGCTGGCACCGGGAACACGCGAGGAGGACTCATGGCCGCACACCGGCCTCTGCGCACCGCCGTGATTGGCTTTGGCCTCTCCGGTCGGGTTTTCCATGCGCCGTTCCTGGCAGCCTCGAGCGACTATTCACTGGACGCCATTGTGACGTCCCATCCGGAGCGGGCGGCGCAGGCGGCGGCCGCACACCCCGGGGCGAGGATCGTGGGAAAAGCGGAAGAGCTGCTCGCGGCGCCGGAGCTGCTGGATCTGGTGGTGGTGGGCACCCCGCCGGCCAGCCACTATGCGCTCGCCGCAGCAGCGCTGGACCGCGGCCTGCATGTGGTCGTGGACAAGCCCTTTGTCCCGGTTTCCGCCCACGGCGAGGCTTTGATCGACAAGGCGCGGCAGGCCGGCGTCGTGCTTTCCGTGTACCAGAACCGCCGCTGGGATGCGGATTTCCTGACCCTGAAGAAGCTCATTGACGGCGGCGAACTGGGCCGGGTGTACACGTTCGAATCACGTTTTGAGCGGTGGAAGCCTCAGGGGCTGCGCGCGTGGAAGGCCACGGCGGACACCGCCGAGGGCGGCGGCATCCTGTTCGACCTGGGCGTGCACCTGATCGACCAGGCGCTCACGCTCTTCGGCCCGGCCGCCAGGGTCTACGGCGAGACAGCCCAACACGCCGCAGCCGCCGGAGGCGCGACCGGATCCGCGACAGGGCCTGCGGCCCGATCCGGAGCGGACGAGGATGCGTTTGTCTCGCTACTGCACGAATCCGGAGTGCGCTCGCGGCTGTCCATGAACCTGATTTCCGCCCTGCCGGCGCCGCGGTTCCATGTCCTGGGCTCGGCCGCGGCCTTCACCTCCTGGGGGACGGACGGCCAGGAAGCCGCACTGAATGCGGGTGTCGTGCCCGGGGCGGACGGCTACGGCGTGGAACCCGAAGAGCGGTGGGGCACCCTCGGCACTCCGGGGGAGACCCGCAAGGTTCCGTCCGAGCGCGGCGCGTACCCGGAGTTCTACCGGCAGCTGGCCGCGGCCATTAACGACGGCGCGCCGGTTCCGGTGGAGCCGGCGGATGCCCTCGACGCCATCCGCATCATCGAGGAGATCCACCGGCAAAACCGGGCCTGAGCACTGGACAGGCGGCGCCGGGCAGGGCGATCGAAGTTAGTCGTCGTGCCGGCCCGTGTACCGCGCGGGCGCGGCGTGCGGAATGTGCCAGCCGAAATGCAGCGAGACCACACGCAGGCCGAACACCACGGCGGCCACGCCCACGGCGGCCGCCGTGCCGTAGATCCCGGCGAACCACAAAACCACCACGAGTGCAGAGCCGATCATGGCGGGTACGGCGTACAGGTCGTCAGGGTTGAACAATTGCGGTACCCGGTTGGCAACGACGTCGCGCAGCATGCCGCCACCCACGGCTGTGGTCAGGCCCAGCAGCGCCGAAGCAACGGGGTTCATGCCCAGGCTCAGAGCCTTGACCGTTCCGGTGATGCAGAACAGGGCCAGGCCCCCGGCGTCGAAGATCAACAGCGGACGCTGGAGCCGCTCCACGCTGCGGAACAGGAAGAACACCAGCAGCGCCGCCAGCACCGGCGGGACAAAGTACAGCGGATTGTTAAAGGCGCTGGGCACGGTGCCCAGGATCAGGTCGCGGATGATTCCGCCGCCCAGCCCTGCCAACGTGCCCAGGAACAGGGACCCGATAATGTCGAACTTCCGGCGGGCCGCCAGGATGCAACCGGACATGGCAAAGAAGAAGGTGCCGAAGAGGTCCAGTACCAAGCCAATGGTCATGCCAGCCATCCAATCATCGTTTGCGCCCGTTCAGGCCGTGGTTTCGGCGGCGCCCGATCACCGATGGCGCAGGCCGCAAGGTGGTCCGCACGCCGTCAGCCGGCCCGCCCGTAGCGGTGCTCGGGCCGCCCGGTGCTGCCGTAGCGCAGATGGATCTCCACCGCGCCGTCGTCCGCCAGGGCGGACAGGTAGCGTTGCGCGGTGGCCCGCGAGACTCCGACCGACTGGGCCACTTCCGCAGCCGAACGCTGCAGCCCTGACGCCAGCGCCTCCAGCACGGCGGCCTCGGTGGCCGACCGGGTGCGGGCAGCCACCGCGGCCTCGGCCGGATGCAGCGCATGCAGCGCCCGGTCAACCGTGTCCTGATCCACCGCAGGCTGCTCGGCCAACAGCCGCCGGTAACGGGCGTAGGCGCGCAGCTTCCGCGCCAACTCTTCGGCAGTGAACGGTTTGATCAGGTATCCGAGCGCGCCGCGGCGCAGGGCCTTGCGGACCGACGGGGCATCCGCAGCTGCGGTCAGCATGATGGTGTCCACGTCGACCTTGCGCAGCAGGTCCAGGCCCAGCGCATCCGGCAGGTAAACGTCCAGCAGCATGAGGTCCGGGGCATGCCCGTGCACGGTGCGCAAGGCCTGCTCCGCGGTTCCGACCGGCGCCAGCGCGCTGAAGCCCGGAACGGAATCCACATAACCGGCGTGCAGGCGCCCCACGTGAAAGTCATCGTCCACAATCAGTACCTGAAGGTCAGTCATGGTTTGCTCCTGGTGTTGCGGGTTCAACAGTGCCCGGCAGTCGGGCGCAGAATACGGCTCCCGGGCCGCCCGGGCGTCCGGGGTCGGCCACCCAGACGTCCCCGCCCCGGCGGCGGGCGAGTTGGCGGATCAGCGACAAACCGAAGCCCTGGCCGTGGATGTCCGGCAGCTCGGCCGAATCGGCCGCGTCCTCGGACGCCTGCTCCGCCGCGTCCGCCGAACCGTTCCGGGAGCCGCCGCCCGCCGTCGAGAAGCCTTCGGCGAAGATCCGCTCAAGCCCGGGGCCGCCGTCGTCTGCTTCCGTGCCGTCGGCGAGCCCGGGCAATCCGTCTCCGGAGTCGGCGACCACCAGGTGCAGGGTTCCGCCGCCGTCGGTCAGTTCGTCCATGACCTCCACCTCCACCCACCGGTCCGGATCGCTGCCGTGAACCGCAGCCCGGACCGCGTTGTCCACCAGGTTCCCGATCACGGTGGTCACGTCCTGCGGATCGGTCACCCGGCCGCGGACCAGCGTCTCCGGGCCCACACGGAGCGTCACGCCGCGCTCGGCCGCTTCCATGCTCTTGGCGCCGATGAAGGCCTGCAGGTACGCATCCTGCAGCAGTTCGGCCTGTTCGGCGGGGTAGTTCAGCGGGCCGGTCTGCATGATCGAGGTGAGGTAGTCCTGCGCCTGGTCGGGATTCCCGGTGGCCAGCAGGCCGGAAATCGTGTGCAGCCGGTTGGCGAACTCGTGCCGTTGCGCTCGCAGCGCGGTGCTCAGCGCTCCCACCGCATCCAGCTGGCGGGTCAGGGACTGGACTGCCGTGCGGTCGCGCAACATGATCACCCAGCCCAGCTCGGGGGCACGCGGAACAACCGTGCCGGTGCCCGCCCCCGGGCGGTAGCCGCGCCGGCCCGGAGTCCGGCTGGCCTGCACCTCCCGGGCGGAGAGGATCAACACACGGGAACCGACCACCAGTTCCACCGTCGGGGACTGCGGGTCGGCGGCATCCAGCAGCTGGCCCAGCGCGTCCGGCAGAGCGGAATCCTCCAGGCCGGGCAGCTGCAGCCCCGCCAGCGGTTGGCCCACCAGCTCGGCATCGATGGCGAAGCCCAGCAGCCGCTTGGCTTCGCGGTTGAACACGGTGATCCTGCGGTCGGCGGAAACGCCGATCACGCCCTCGTCCACACCGCGGAGCACCGCTTCCTGGTCCTGGGTGAGGGCGGCAATCTCCTCGGGTTCGAGTCCAAGCGTCAGCCGCTTGAGCCGCCGGCCCAGCAGCAGCGACGCAGCCAAGCCCAATGCCAGCGCTCCCGCAGTGGTAGCGGCGATGGGCAGGATGCTGCTGGCCAGGGACTGCAGGACGTCCTCGCTGGAGAATCCCACGCTGACCTCGCCCACCACGGCTGCGGAACCCGGGGCGTACACGGGCACCTTGGCGCGCGCCGAATGGCCCAAGGTGCCCTGTTCCTGCACGGTAACCTCCCGTCCGGCCAGCGCTTCGGAGGGGTCGGTGCTGACCATGCGGCCCAGCTCCGCCGGATTGGGGTGTGCCAGCCGCAGACCGGAATCATCGGTGATCACCACGAACAGCGCGCCGGTCCGCAGCCGGATGTCTTCGGCCAACTCCTGCAGCGGCCCGCCTGCCAGGGCCTTGCCGGAAAGCTGTTCGGGCCCGGCGTCAGCCAGCGCGGCGGTCCCGGCCCGCACGGCATCTGAGGCCGCGACGGTGCGGGCCACGGCGAGGGCCTGGCCCTCGGCATCTTCACCCAGCCGCTGGTAGGTGAGCCAGCCCAGCACGACGGCGGACAGCAGCAGCACCAGCGCCACTACGGCGACCTGGAGGAGCAGCATGCGGCCGGAGAAGCCCATCCGCGGACGGCCGCCCCCGTTCTCCATGGTGCCTCCCGGGTGCGGCTTCCGCCGGCTGTGAGCTAAATGAGCAAAACGTGCGCAATAAGCAGTATGCACCTGAAGGGGACTAAACCGCCATCCGTGACCCGGACCACCCTAATGTCTGTAGGGCCGGTCACACCGGCTGCGTTAGAACAAAGGAGTTGCTGTGCTGGTATTTCTCGGCTTCGCAATGATCGCGGTCTTTATGGCGCTGATCATGACCAAGAAACTGACACCCGTTTTGGCCCTGATTATTGTGCCCACCATCTTCGGCCTCTTCGCCGGGGCAGGCCTTGGTCTGGGCGACATGGTCCTCGAGTCGATGAAGTCGTTGACGTCCACAGCAGCGCTGCTGATGTTCGCCATCATCTTCTTCGGCCTGATGATCGACGTCGGACTGTTCGACCCGCTGGTGCGCTTCATCCTGCGCACCCTGGGTAATGACCCGGCCAAGGTGGTGCTCGGCACCGCGGTGCTGGCCGCCGTCGTCTCGCTGGACGGCGATGGTTCCACCACCTTCATTCTGACCACCGCTGCGATGCTGCCGATCTACCTGCGGCTGGGCATGAGCCCGGTGGTGCTGACCTGTGTGGCCGGCCTGGCCAACGGCACCATGAACATTGTTCCCTGGGGCGGTCCGACAGCGCGCGCTGCCGCGGCGCTCGATGTCTCGCCGACCGATGTCTTCGTTCCGATGATTCCCTCGCTGTTGGCCGGCATCATCATTGTGATGGTGTTCGCCTGGATGCTCGGCCTGAGCGAGCGCAAGCGCCTTGCTGGCGGCAACCCGAAGGCCACGGCCAAGGGCAAGCCCGACCTGTGGGCCGAGGCTGCGGAGAACAACGACGGCGGTGCCGGCACCTCCCGCGGAAAGTCCGGCTTCGGCGGTGGCCGCGGTGCCGGTTCCGGCAAGCCGGTTCCCGGCACGTCCCCTGCGAGTACTGCCCCGGCTGGCACGGCTCCGGCCGGCGGTCCGGTGGCAGTCCTGGAGGCACCTGCCGAGGAGGACACCGTTGGCGGATCGCTGACCGATTCGGCGCTGGACCCCAACCGCTCCACCCTGCGCCCGCACCTGTTCTGGTTCAACCTGGCCCTCACCGTCGCCGTCATGGTGGTCCTGGTGCTGGACATCGTCCCGCTGGCCTACGTCTTCATGGTGGGCGCCGCCATCGCCCTGGTGGTCAACTTCCCGAACGTCAAGGAGCAGGCCAACCAGCTGGTTGCGCACGGCAAGAGCATTGTCGCCGTCGTCTCCATGGTGATGGCAGCAGGCGTGCTGACCGGTGTGCTCAACGGCACCGGCATGGTGGACGCCATGGCGGCCTGGCTGGTGGATATCATTCCGGACTCCATGGGCCCGTTCATGGCCGTCATCACCGGACTGCTCAGCATCCCGATGACCTTCTTCATGAGCAACGACGCGTTCTACTTCGGCGTGCTGCCGGTGCTGAGCGAGACCGCCGCCCACTTCGGCATTGCCCCCGCCGAAATGGCCAGGGCCTCGATCACCGGCCAGCCGGTACACATGCAGAGCCCGCTGGTCCCGGCCATCCTGCTGCTGGTCTCACTGGCCAGCGTGGAACTGGGCGACCATCACAAGAAGGTGCTCTGGCGCGCCGCGGTGGTTTCCCTGGTCATGCTGGCCGTCGGCATCCTGCTCGGCGCCATCCCCTGGGGCTAAGCCACCAGCACAACAACGACGGCGGCGCCCAGGTTCTGGTCTTGACCAGCCCGGGTGCCGCAGGCGTTTAATGACTCGTCCTCCGGAGTGCCATCCGTGCGGAATGCACGCGCAACCTGGATGGTGTACGGGCAGGTCCAATTTTTTGTGAACGCACTATCCGATAGGAAAAAGAATGCTTCTCGAACCGTTGAACAAATGCGGATAAGCTTTCCCTTATTCCGTGTTCGTTGCCAGTGAACCGGATATTGGCCTTTTAGCATTTAGCTGGATAGAATCCGAGTAGATGGCAAATTTCTGCATTCCGGCCCTGATGCCAGAAATAGATTCCAAAATTCCCTCCAGCTAGTCTGCAGGAAGACCCACACCGGACGTCGTGACGAAGCTCTGTGAGACCGTTTTGTCGAGGCGAAAACTCAAGACCACCACGACGACGGAAGCTCTCGCCGGTGCAGCCCGTGAGGAGAAGCGGATGCCCTTATCCCCTGAAGAACAAAAGCAACTGGATGCCATCGAGCACTACCTCAGCCTGGAGGACCCTGATCTTGCGCAGAAACTAAGGTCGGGATCTCACGTGGCTTCGGTCAAGGTGCGAAAGATTTGGGTGCCGCTGATGCTGCTGATCGGGATCATGGCACTGCCCCTTGGCGTCGCTGCCATGCTAGCGACTGTCGCCCTCACAGGATTCATTCTCGCGCGGCCGGAGTTTACGGAATTCTCAGCGATTCACGTTTCGAAAATCCTCAAGGCAGCATGCGGAAAGAAAGCCAGGAAAAGCCGGAGAGACGCTAGCAGGCAGCGCGGGCACGATCTACCTAAATGACAAGCCGCGCATTGATTAGAGGAGGTAAATGTGACACAGGACAAGATTGTCTTCACGGTGACGGCGTCACCTCAGGAAGGTGACGAAGAGGTCTTCCGCAACAGCATCGGACTAATTTTGGAAAATGGCGTCGGGAGTGCCAGTTTCATTACTATTGAAATCGGCCGCACGCAGGCGGTTTTGCAAGGGGAGATCATCGCCGATCTCCGGTTGGTCACCGAACGTGGGCTGGCGGAGTATCTGGAGGACACCCTGGCATCGAAGGAGAGCATCCACTTGGCCCTCGACGTAGAGGTGGGGGAGCGCCTCCGCGCTGCGTGAGCACCGCACCCTTCCCGCGCGGAAGAGTGCGGCCCCTCGGTGAGCGGGAGCCGTTCCGTTCCTTCCACTTCTGCGCTAGGCTCCTCGATATCTTGGTATACCAAGATATTGATTGTGAGAGGAAACGTTCATGTCCCTAGGCCTTGCCCCAGCTGCTCCAGCAGAGGGAGAGCAGCAAATTCACGCCCCGCTGAGTTCGACAGTGCGGGAGGCGTTGTTCCGCGTCAGTACTGCGACCATCACCACGCAACTGATGTCCCGCGGCTACCGCAACACTTACCTCGAGGGCCTGGCGTTCTCGAATCCGTCCCGCCAGCGGATGGTGGGCGAAGCCTTCACCATGCGGTGCATTCCTGCGCGGGAAGACATCGATATTCCGGAAATCTTCCAAGACTACGATCATCCGCAGCGTACCGGCGTCGAAGCTGTGCAGCCAGGCCAGGTTCTGGTCGTCGACTCACGTGGGCGCAAGCGGGCGGCGTCGCTGGGGCACATCCTGGCGACGCGGCTGAAGGTCAGAGGAGCCGCGGGGATTGTCACCGACGGCTCTTTCCGGGACATGGCAGGGTTCGAGGATCTGGACCTGCCGACCTTCTCCGCCGGCGCATCACCGACGACCAATCTGGCGCAGCACCATGTGGTTGACGTCCAGGTGCCCATTGGCTGTGCCGAGGTGCCGATCTATCCGGGCGACATCATGGTCGGAGACAGGGACGGCGTCGTTTGCATACCGCGACATCTCGCGGAAGAAGTTGCCCGGGACGCCCTGGAACAAGAACGGCTTGAAGAGTTCATCCTGGAACAGATTGAAGGCGGGAAGCCGTTGCGCGGAACTTATCCGCCCAACGAGCAGGTGCGCCAGGCTTACCAGGACAAGCTGTCGCGCTCCGCGGAATGAGCATCCGAGCGGCGCTCATGCTGCCTGACGAGGTCGATGGAGGCCGTGATGTGGTCACGCATCATGGCGGCGGCCGCTTTGGCATCCCCTCGGTGTGCAGCCTCGTAGATCGCCTCGTGTTCGGCCGCCTCGGCAGCACCGCGCGGCCACCGTTCCCAGAGCACACCGACGACGGCGAGGGCGGTGAGGTCTTGGAGGCTGTCCAAGGCCTTGACCACGAAGTCGTTCTCGCAGCTCGAGTACATTCCGCGGTGGAACCGGCGGTTTGCCAGAGCCTGGCCCGCAGTATTCCCGTCCTTGGCGTGCTGCCGGGCATCGTCCAAGGCCTGGCGTGCAACGGCAAAACCCGGATCGATCCGGGCTGCATCCTCGATGGCCCACGGCTCAAGCAGGACCCGCTGCTCGTAGATATGGCGGACATCGGTAAAGCTCAGCCGACGGACTTCGATGCGCCGGTTGAACGTGGCCACCAAGCCGGACCGTTCCAGGACGATCAACGCTTCCCGGACCGGGGTCTTGGAAACGCCCAACTGGTCGGCAATCCTTCGCTCCACGAGGGTTTCACCGGGACGCAGCTTGCCGGAGAATATGGCGCTCTTCAGGGACTCGACGATCAGTCCGGAGCGGGTCGGTGCCGGCCCCAGAGCGGGCAACGGGGACAAGGAAACAGCGTCCGGCAACGAGGTCATGCAGGTCAGCTTAGTTCACCTTTCCCGAGTCGATGCGCCGGGTACCGGTCATGATCTCCCGGACCCGGCCCGGCCGCCCGGCTCAAATATCTTTCCCATCTTCCTAAGGAATCAACGATGTTTTCTTCTGATGAACAGAACACGAGGCGTGGTCCGTTCCGCGCCCCTATCGTCATCGCTGCTGCGGCAGCACTCACGTTAAGCGGATGTTCCGTGGCCAATTCGGAGGCCGAAACTGCAGCCAGCGGGCAGGCGCTGAGGCTCGTCCTGCCGATGGAACCGACGACGCTCGAGCCGTGCGACTCGTCGCTGGCCTCCACCGGCGTCGTCGTCCGATCCAACATTACGGAACCTCTCATCGAGCGGGATCCGACCAGCGGCGAACTCCATCCCCTGCTCGCGACCAGCTGGGAAGCGACCGGAGACACCGAATGGACCTTCACGCTGCGCGAGGGCGTCAGCTTCCAGGACGGGACGCCCTTCAATGCTGAAGCGGCTGCCTTCGCGATCGACCGCGCCGTCAATGGCGATCTCAGCTGCGACGTCGAAGGACAGATTTTTGGCGACGCGGATCTGGTCGTCGAGGCAGCGGACAGCCTCACCCTCAAGGTCAGCACTCCTGAACCGGACCCTGTTCTGCCGCTTCGCCTTTCCTTCATCGAGATCGGCGCCCCGACCGACGCTGAAGCCAAAGTGCGCGAACCGATCGGCACGGGTCCTTACGCCATCGACAGCTGGGATGCGGGACTCAAGATCACGCTCCAGCGGAACGAGGACTACTGGGGCGACGCACCCGCTTACCAACGTGCCGAGTACCAATGGCGCTCGGAGGGAACCGTCCGGGCCGCGATGGTCACCGGAAACGAAGCCGACATTGCGATGGGCCTGAGCGCTGACGACGGCGCGGGAGAACTGGGCATCGACTATCCAAACAACGAGACGGTCGCGCTGCGGTTCAGCGGCGATATCGCGCCCCTGGATGACATCCGGGTCCGGCAGGCAATCAACTTTGCCATCGACAAGACCGGCATCACCCAGTCTCTCTACGCGGGCAGGAGCGAACCGGCCTCGCAGATCATTCCGCCGGGCGTCGTGGGCTACAACGACGATCTTGAACCGTGGGAATTCAACCTGCAGAAGGCCAAGGAACTGGTCGCGGAAGCAAAAGCCGACGGTGTGCCGGTGGACCAGAAAATCACCATCGTTGCCCGGAGCGGACAGTTCCCCAAGATCGACCAGTTGACTGAAGTGCTGCAGGAACAGTTGAAGCAGATTGGCCTGAATGCCGAAGCCAAGGTGGTTGAAACCTCTACGGGGCTGCAGTACCAAGTGCGTCCGTTCATTCGGAACGAGGGTGCCATCGCGATGGTCGTCCAGCACGGCAACCAGGCCGGCGACGCGTCCTTCAGCGTCGACTCCTACATGACAACCGACGGCCAGATGAGCATGTTCGGCACGGAAGCGTTCGATGATGTGCTGTCCAAGGCCTCGGCACAGACCGGTGAGGACCGGCAGCAGGCTTTTGCCGACGCCTTCGCGTACGAGCGGAACGAGGTGGTGCAGTTTGCCTACATCGGGCGGATGACCGGTGTCCTGGCGAAGGCCGAGGGCGTGGACTACGAGCCGAACTCGGCTACCGGGGACGAATTGAGACTGGCCGCGGTCAGCCCGGCAAACTGATAAATGCGGTGAGTCCAATGCGGCCCGCGGTGTCATCGACGCCGCGGGCCGCATCGCTCTTGGACCACACCGGCTAGCCGAGCAGCAGGGCTACGAGCAGGACTGCCGGGAGCGAGAGCATTGAGCTGAGGAAGATGATGTCCCGCACCAGGGTGGACTGCATCCTGAACTGGCTGGCGAACAGGAAGACGTTCTGCGCGGTGGGCAAGGCGGCCATTACCACGACGCCCAGCAGCGGGACACCGTCCAGTTGGAAGAGGAAATGCCCGAGGACCCACGCGAGGGCCGGCATCAGCATGAGCTTCACTACGGTGCCCAGTGCCACATCGGCGCGCAGGCTCCGCTGGGTCAGTGGCTTCTGCCCGTACAGGCTCATGCCAAACAGCATCAGCAGCAGGGGAATGGAGGCGTTGCCGACCATTTCTATCGGCGCCCAGAGCACCTCCGGAAGGTGTAGCCCCGTCAGTGACATCAGGGCGCCGACGGCGGTGGCAACGGTGACGGGGTTGAGGATTGACCTCACCACGGTGCGCCACAGCGGGACAGCCGCGGGAGCGGCGTCGTCGGGATGACGGGGCTTAACCGCCGCAGCCTTCCGCTGGCACCACGCGAAGATGGACAAGTAGATCGGTGCGATGACCAGCAGTTGGGCCAGCAGCACCGAGACCACCGGGTCTGCGCTGCCCACCGCGTAGAGGGCGATGGGCACACCGATGTTCCCGGCGTTCACGTAGGTGGAGGCCATGGCGCCGCCGGCCGTTTGTGCGGCCGAACGCCGCAGCACGAAGCGGCTGAACAGCACGTAGGCCGTGCCGGCAACGGCGGCAGTGATCAGGGCGATCGGGGTGTACACGCCGACCACCGACGCCAGGTCCGTGTCCGCGAGCAACACCAGCATCAGCGCCGGATTGGTGATGTAGAAGATCACCGGCGTGAGCCCGCGCTGCATGTCCGGAGCCTTCTGCGGCAAGATGGCTGCGGCCGCGAAGCCCACCGCCACGATCACCAGTACTACGCCGAAGCCGAGCAGCACTCCTTCCACAGAACCTCCTGAAGTCACGGCAATGTCCGGGCGGCCAGAAACGGCCGACCGGACAGAGCCTCACACGGTAAAACAGAAAAATCCGCCCGCCCCGCGGTGCGCGGAGCGGGCGGAAGGTCCTAGCGGACCAGGCAGGGGCGCTTGGGATCGAATTCCCAACCCGGCACCAGGTACTGCATGGAGGCGGCGTCGTCGCGCGCGCCGAGGCCATGCTCCAGGTACAGTGCGTTCGCCTCGGCCAGCCGCTCGCGGTCCAGTTCCACACCCAGGCCCGGAGCCTGCGGCATCTTGATCTCGCCGTCGCGGATCAGCAACGGTTCCTTGGTCAGGCCCTGGCCGTCCTGCCAGATCCAGTGCGTGTCCAGCGCGGTGATCTCGCCCGGAGCGGCAGCGCCGACCTGGGTGAACATGGCCAGCGAGATGTCGAAGTGGTTGTTCGAGTGCGAACCCCAGGTCAGGCCGAACTCGTTGCACAACTGCGCCACGCGGACGGAGCCGGCCATGGTCCAGAAGTGCGGATCGGCCAGCGGAATGTCGACGGCGTTGGTGCGCACGGCGTGGGCCATTTCGCGCCAGTCGGTGGCGATCATGTTGGTGGCCGTCTGCAGCCCGGTGGCCCGGCGGAACTCCGCCATGACTTCACGGCCGGAGAACTTGCCTTCGGCGCCGCACGGGTCTTCGGCGTACGCCACCACGCCCTGCATCCGCTTGCCCAGCCGGATGGCGTCCTGCAGCAGCCAGCCGCCGTTCGGATCCAGCGTGATGCGGGCGTCCGGGAAGCGGTGCTTGAGCGCGGTCACCGCGTCGACTTCCAGGTCGCCGGCCTGGACGCCGCCCTTGAGTTTGAAGTCCTGGAAGCCGTAGCGGGCCTGCGCGGCCTCGGCCAGGCGGACCACGGCCTCCGGCGTCATGGCCTCTTCCCGGCGCACGCGCTCCCAGTCGTCCGCCCCGTGGGGCTCGCGCAGGTACGGCAGATCGGTGGCGTCGGGGTTGCCCACGTAGAACAGGTAGCCAAGCATCGGCACCGCGTCGCGCTGCTGGCCGTCGCCGAGCAGTTCGGCCACCGGAACACCGAGGAACTGCCCGTGCAGATCCAGCAGCGCCGATTCGATGGCGGTGACGGCATGCACCGTGGTGCGCAGGTCGAAGGTCTGCAGCCCCCGGCCGCCGGAGTCGCGGTCGGCGAAGGCGGCGGCAATTTCCCGCAGCAGGCTGCGGAAACGGGCCACCGGCCGGCCGGTGATCAGGGCGCCGGCGTCCTCGATGGTGGTGCGGATCTTCTCGCCGCCGGGGACTTCGCCCAGGCCGGTGCGGCCGTCGGAATCGGTCACGATGACCACGTTCCGGGTGAAGAACGGACCGTGCGCCCCGGAGAGGTTCAGCAGCATCGAGTCGTGCCCTGCGACCGGGACCACCTCGACGGCGGCAATGGTGGGTTGGTTGCTCATGCTTTACTCTCCTGCGCCTTCCATGGTGCCGTCGATGCGGCGGTTCAGCTGCCACGGGTTGGACTGCTGCAGGGGTGCCGGGAGCAGGGCGTCCGGGATGTTCTGGTACGCCACCGGGCGGAGGAACCGCTCGATCGCCAGCGTGCCCACCGATGTGGTGCGGGTATCAGAGGTGGCCGGGAAGGGGCCGCCGTGGACCATGGCGTGTCCCACTTCGACGCCGGTCGGCCAGCCGTTGGCCAGGATGCGGCCCACCTTGTGCTCCAGCACCGGCAGCAGCGGAGCCACCGCTGCCTGGTCCGCCTCGGTCATGTGCAGGGTGGCGGTCAGCTGGCCTTCCAGCCGCTTGGTCGCCGCCAGCAGGTCGTCGGTGGACGTGTAGCGGACCATCAGCGACGCGGCGCCGAAGATTTCCTCGTGCAGCACGTTGTTGGACAGAAAGGTGGGGACGTCGGTGCCGAACACGGCCGGGGCCGGGGCATTCTGGGTGGCTCCGTCCTGGCCGCGGGCCACCAGATCCACGCCATCCTGCTTGCCCAGCGAATCGACGCCGGCGGTCCAGGAGTCGGCGATGCCGCGGGTCAGCATGGTCTGGCCGGCGGCCGGGGCCATGGCGCGGTTAACGGCAGCTGCGAAAGCGTCCCCGGTCTCGCCGGCCGGGATGAAGACCAGGCCCGGCGCGGTGCAGAGCTGGCCGCTGGAACCGGTGACCGAACCGACGTAGGCCGCGGCCAGCGCGTCCAGGTCGCCCTTGAGCGCGCCGTCGAAGAAGAACACCGGGTTGATCGAGCTCATCTCCGCGTAGACCGGGATGGGTTCGGGACGGGCTGCGGCAGTTGCCACCAGGGCGGTGCCGCCGGAGCGGGAACCGGTGAAGCCGACGGCCTTGATGGCCGGGTCGGCGACCAGTGCCTGTCCAATGCTGGCGCCGGGGCCGTAGATCAGGGAGAACACGCCCGGATGCAGGCCGGAGTCGCGCACTGCCTGGGCAATGGCATGGCCGACGATTTCGCTGGTGCCGGGGTGGGCGTTGTGGGCCTTGAAGACCACCGGGCAGCCGGCGGCCAACGCCGAGGCGGTGTCGCCGCCGGCGGTGGAGAACGCCAACGGGAAGTTGCTCGCGCCGAAGACGGCGACCGGGCCCAGCGGAACCTTGCGCTGGCGGATGTCGACGCGCGGCATCGGCTGGCGGTCCGGCTGGGCCGGATCAATGCGGACGCCGCGGTGATCGCCCTGGCGCACTACCGCGGCAAACAGGCGGAGCTGGCCGGTGGTGCGGCCGCGTTCGCCGTTCAGCCGGGCAGCGGGGAGCCCGGTTTCGGCCATCGCACGCTCGACCAGCTCGGCGCCCACGGCTTCGATGTTCTCGGCAATCTTTTCCAAGAAGGCGGCGTGCGTTTCCGGATCCAGCGAGCTGAAGGAGGCGAACGCTTCCTCCGCTGCAGCAGTGGCGGTGGCGAGCTGGGCTGCGTCAATGAGACTGTAGGCCGGTTCGAGGACTTCGTTGGTGGCAGGGTCGAAGCCGTTGACGATACCGCCGGTGCCGGTGACGGATTCACCGGCAATGATCGAATGGCCTGTCAGAGTTGTCTGCGTGGTGGGCATCGGATGCTCCTTCTTTACTGCTTCTTACTGCGGATGGTCGGCTGTGGCTGAGGGCCGGAAAGCGGCCGCCCGTATCGGGCGGCCGCTTCGGGCCAAGAGAGCCGCCCGGGGTCCCCGTGCTGAGCGAAGCGAAGCCGGGGCAGGCGGCGAACGCTAGGCGCTCTGCAGGGCAGTGTCCGCCGGGCGGATGCCGGCGGCGTCGATCAGGGCCGACAGGTCGGCAATGTCCTGCTCGGTCAGATCCTGCAGCGGCGGACGGACCAGGCCGCCGTCGCGACCGACAGCCTTCAATCCACCCTTGACGATGGAGACACCATAGCCTTTGACCCGGTCGCGGATGTCCAGGTAAGGGAGTACGAAGCGGTTGAGCTTCTCCGTCACGGCATCGCGGTCCTGGTTGCGGACGTCGCGGTAGAAGTCCAGGGCGAACTCCGGCACGAAGTTGTACATGGCGGAGGAGTAGGTGCTCATGCCCAGCTGCAGCAGCGGCAGGGCAAAAGTTTCCGCCGTCGGAAGGCCGCCCAGGTAGAACAGTCGGTCGCCGTTCTTGGCGTAGACCTTGGTGAGGTGTTCGATGTCGCCCAGGGCGTCCTTGAAACCGATAAAATTCGCGTGCCGGTCGGCCAGCGCGGCCACGGTGTCCGCGGCGTAGATGGCGTTAGCGCGGTTGTAGACGATGACGCCAAGGTTGGTGGCGGAGCAGACGGCGGACACGTGGGCCAACAGACCGGCCTGGTCGCATTCGGTCAGGTACGGCGGCAGCAGCAACAGTCCTTCGGCGCCAGCGGCCTCGGCGTCCTGGGCGTTCTGGATCGCCTGGGCGGTGGAACCACCGGCGGAGGCCAGCACGGGAACCCGGCTGCCGGCTTCCTCAACCGCCATGCGGACCACGCGGGCGGACTCTGCCGGAGTCAGGCTGAAGCCTTCTCCCGTTCCGCCGGCGGCAAACAGACCGGCGACATCGAAGCTGGACTGCCAGTCCAAGTGCGTCCGGTAGGCAGCTTCATCGATGTTCAACTCCGCGTCGAAGGCCGTCACCGGGAAGGACAGCAGCCCGTCCTTGAGCTTGTCTGCGAGTTCATGGGGCGTGTACTGGGCCACGTGCATCTTCCTTTGCAATGGTGCCGGTAGCGGCGGGGTTGAATGCGTTGGTTCCACCCTAGGAAGCCCGGATGATGCCTGTCCAAGCCCACTTTTGTATGGATTGATGCACTAAGGGTATTGCCCTCGCGGGCGGGCGGGCGGGCGGGCGTGCGGCGCCCCGGCGGCTACGCGGCCTTGGCCCAGACACTGTCGAGCATTCTGCGCAGCGCGGGGTTGTGCGCGTCCCGGTTCCAGATGGCATGCAGCTCCACCGAGTCCGGCGCCAGGCCGGGCAGATGCAAGTAGCTGACACCGTCGACTCCCAGCAGCTGGGCTGACTCAGGAACGAAGGCGACGCCGCGGCCGGCAGCCACCAGCGCCACCATGGTCAAGATCTGGCTCACGGTGTGCACCACGTTCCCGTGTTCGACCGGAATCTGGCGCACCACCAGATCGTAAAAATAGCGGGCCTTGATCGGTGAATGCATGATCAGCGGCACGTCCTTCAGGTCGGGCAGGGCCAGCGGCCGCGCCAGCTGGTCCAGCGGGTGCCCGCGGGGAACCGCCAGCATCAGGTTTTCCGAGAACAGCAGGTGCGATTCGAAGAGATCGGTATCGAACGGCGGTCGGGCGAGACCGAGATCAAGATCGCCGTCCACGAGGGCCTGAACCTGCTCCCCGGTCACCATTTCCTGTAGGTCCACGTCCACGTCAGGTAGTTCCTCGGCTATCTCGGCAAGCAAGGGACCCAGCAGGCTGAACGCGGAGGCAGCAGTGAATCCGATGCGGATCTCCCCGGCCCGTCCGGCAGCGATGCGCCGTGCACTGCGCGGGGCTCGGTCCGCCGAGACCACCAGTTTCCGTGCCTCGGCCAAGAAAGCATGTCCGGCAGCCGTCAGCGACACCTTGCGGTTGTCCCGCTGCAGGAGTTCAACCCCGATGCTGCGCTCCAGCTTCTGGATCTGCCGGCTGAGCGGCGGTTGAGTCATGCTCAGCCGCTCGGCAGCTCGGCCGAAGTGCAGTTCTTCGGCGACGGCGATGAAACTGCGGGCCTGGTCCAGGGTGAACATGATGCCTTTCAAGTATCATTCAATGCACTAATGGGCTTGGACATGCATCATAGTCTCTTTCTAAGCTCGATGTCCGAGCCACAGTGACCTGCTTCATATGAACCGGGTCACGGCCGAGACCCGTTCGAACATCGCTGTTCATCGAGCAAGGAGCCCGAAGTGAAAGCACTCTCCATCCGCCGGACCGTTCTAGGTCTGACCGCTGCCTCTGCTGCGCTGGCGTTGACCGCCTGCGGCGGCAACGTCGGCGGCGGCACCGCCTCCGAAGGGGGATTCCCTGACGGCCCCATCACCCTGACCGTTGGCCAGGCTCCCGGCGGCTCCACGGACCTGATCGCGCGCACCGCGGCCGAAGGCATGGCGGACGAGCTCGGCGTCGCGGTTCCGGTGGTCAACAAGCCCGGTGCCAACGGAGCCCTCGCGACCCAGGAAATCGCAGCCATGGAGCCCGACGGGCAGAACCTGGTCCTGCTGAACGCCTCGCTGATCACCATCACGCCGCTGGCAGTCTCCGAAGGCGAAGCCGTCACACTGGACGAGCTGGACGTCATCAAGGGCCTGTCCCAGGACGACTACGTGCTGGTGGCCAGCGCCGACTCCGGCTTTGAAAACCTGGACGACATCAAGAACAGCTCCAAGAAGCTCACCTTCGGCACCACGGGTGTGGGCACCGGCTCGCAGTTGTCCCAGGCCATCCTGTTCGCCCAGGCCGATATCACGGGCACCGCGGTCCCCTTCGATTCGGGTTCGCCCGCGCTGACCGCGGTCATGGGCAACCAGGTCCAGTTGGCCACCATCCAGCTCGGTGAAGCCAAGCCGCAGATCGACGCCGGCACTGTGAAGCCGATCGTCGTCTTCTCCGACGAGCGCAACACCTTCCTGCCGGACGTCCCCACCGCCATCGAAGAAGGCTACGAGGTTCCGGTGTCCCAGTACCGCGCCTTGGCTGCCCCGAAGGGTCTGCCGGAGGACGTGAAGGCGAAACTTGTCGCATCCGTCGAGGCAGCCCAGGCCACCGACAGCTACAAGTCCTTCAACGAGAAGAACATGCTGACCCCGAAGGAGATCTCCGGCGAGGAAGTGGTCCAGCAGTGGAACGACTTGGCCGCGAAGTACAAGGAACTCACCGAGAAGTACGACATCTCGCTGGCCGGCGAGTAGCACCACCCACGTAAGGCCGACCGGCCTTCACAGCGAATCGAGTAAACATGACGCCCCATCGCGAGACGCCAGCAGAAGGCATCGAGGCCGTCAACGTCTTCGACGACGATCTGACACCGGAGGAACTGGCAGCCCAATGGCAGGCCGAAGCCCCGCCGCCTGCAGGACCGATTGCCAACCTCGCATCATCCCTCGTGGTGCTCGCGCTGGGCGTGGCAGGGCTCGTCATGTCGATCGGTCTGGGGCTGGGAACTCCCTCCCAGCCCCGGCCCGGAATGTGGCCGTTCGCGGTCAGCCTGATCATCGCTGTCCTCGCGCTCGCCCAGCTGATTATTGGGCGACGTGGGGGCCGCGACGGCGAGAAATTCTCCAAGCTGTCCTGGCTGGCGGCCATCGGGTTCGTGACCCTGCTGGCCATGGTGTGGCTCATGCCGCTGATCGGCTTCGAGGTCCCCGCACTGCTCCTCTGCTTGATCTGGATGAAGTTCCTCGGCGGGGAAACCTGGCGCGGAGCCATCCTCTACTCCCTGCTGGTTGTCGCTGCCTTCTACGGCATCTTCATCCTGGCCTTGGGAACCTCGATTCCCCACCTGTTCTAGCGGGCGGTGCGCTCCCACGGTGTCGGCTTCGCCGCCGCGATGGGACCCCGCGCCCCACCCTTGCCCCCTGATCCAAAGGTCTTCGCATGGATTTCCTGCAACCGGTCATTGACGGCTTCGGCGTCGTCCTCATGCCCTCCAACCTGCTGTACTGCCTGCTGGGCGTCGTCATCGGCATGCTCATCGGCGTGCTGCCGGGCCTCGGTCCGGCAGCGACCATCGCCATCCTGCTGCCATTGACCTACGGGATCGAGCCCGTCACGGCCATCATCATGCTGGCCGGCATTTTCTACGGGGCGCAATATGGCGGCACCATCACCTCGGTGCTGCTGCGGCTGCCGGGCGAGGCAAGTTCCGTGGTTACGGTCTTTGACGGCTATCAGCTCGCCCGACAGGGTAAAGCCGGAACAGCCCTGGGGATTGCAGCCATTGGTTCGTTCATCGGCGGCACAGTCGCCATCATCGGGCTCACGTTTTTGGCTCCGCTGGTGGCCAGCTTCGCCCTGGACTTCGGGCCCCCGGAGTATGCAGCGCTGGCGCTGGTCGGCATCCTGCTGGTGGCCACCATCAGCAACGGCGCCAAGATCAAGGCTTTGATTGCGGCCGCGTTCGGCCTGCTGCTTGCCACCGTCGGACGCGACATCTTTACGGGTGCCGAACGCTTCACCTTCGGCAACCTGAGCCTGGCCGACGGCATTGACTTCGTCCCGGTGGCGATGGGCCTGTTCGGTGTCGGAGAGATCCTCTACAACCTGGAAGAACGCCACCGTGCGGCCCAGGCACCGGCAACCGTGGCCAACGTGTGGCCGTCCAAGAAGGACCTCAAGCAGTCGGCCGGGGCCATCGGGCGCGGGTCGGTACTGGGCTTCTTCCTGGGCATCCTGCCCGGCGGCGGCGCCACCATCTCCTCGCTCGCTGCCTACGCGGTGGAGAAGAAGCGCGCCAAGAATCCGGAGCGCTTCGGCAGGGGCGCGGTCGAAGGCGTCGCCGGTCCCGAGACGGCCAACAACGCCGCGGCCACCAGTTCCTTCATTCCCCTGCTGACCTTGGGCATACCCGCCAACGCGACCATGGCCATCATCTTCGGCGCACTGCTCATCCAGGGCGTGACCCCGGGGCCGCAGCTGATGGTCGACAACCCGGATCTGTTCTGGGGCGTGGTCAACTCGATGTACATCGGCAACATCCTGCTGCTGATCATGTCCATCCCGCTGGTCGGCCTGTTCGTCCGTATCCTGCGGGTGCGCGCAGCCATTCTGGCGCCGATCACCGCGCTGATTACCTTGCTGGGCGCGTACACCATCCGCAACTCGATGTTCGATGTGCTGCTGGTGGTCCTCTTCGGCGCCGTCGGCTACCTGATGAAGAAATTTGGCTTCGAGCCGGGACCGCTGGTGCTGGCCTTCGTGCTGGGCGCGCTGTTGGAGTCGAGCCTGCGGCGCTCGCTGTTGGTGCTCGATGGAGACGTCGCCGGATTCATGGGCCGCCCGATCTCCGCCACGCTGCTGGTGGTCTTCGTGGTGGTTGCCGTGTGGCCGATGGTCAAGTCCGTCATGGATCGGCGGAAGAATTCACAGACAGCCTCCCTCATCAAATCTAAGGAGAACGCATGAGCATCCTGGTCGGTTATGTACCCACCCCCGTGGGCGAGGCGGCCGTGGCCGCCGGGATCGCGGAAGCAAAGCTCCGCAGTGAAGAGCTGCTGATCGTCAACTCCACCCGGGAGGGGGCTTTGGTTGACAAGACCGTCGCCTCAGAGAGCGACATCCTGCGGCTGAAGTCGGCGGCCGATGCGGCCGGCGTGACCGCCGAGGTCTTGCGTCCGACGCACCGTGATGATTTGGCCGAGGAGATCCTCGAACTGGCCCGCGAACGCGAGGTCTCGATGATTGTTATCGGCCTTCGCCAGCGCAGCCAGGTGGGCAAGTTCATCATGGGGTCGCATGCCCAGCGCATCCTCTTGCAGGCCGACCGACCGGTGCTGGCCGTCAAGGCAGCTGAGTAGCCAGCTCGGGCATACCTACCCGCAAACCATGAAGCGGCAGCAGGCTAGTGTCTGCTGCCGCTTTGCTGTCCACCGCGGGGTGGGCGGGTCAGGGGCCGGATTCGCGCCCCAGCCGGTGCCGCGAGTTGACCAGATGCGTGCGCATGGCGGCGGCGGCGGCCATGGCATCGCCGGCCTCGACGGCGGCCAGCACCGCTGCATGCTCGGCGGCCACCTCGGCAAGGCGTGTGGTTTCTCCCTCGGCCACGCTGGCCTCCAGCCGGTAGCGGGGCATCGCAATCATGGCCGGGCCGAGGGCCGCTATCGCATCCTGCAGGAAGGGGTTGCCGCTGGCCTCGGCCACGGTGCGGTGGAACTCGAAGTCGTGGGCCAAAGCCGCGGCCGGGTTGGCGCCGGAGCGGGAGAAGTCCTCGATTGCGGCACGCAGGGAGGCCACCTGCTGCTCCGTCCTACGGACGGCGGCCAGGGCTGCGGCTTCGCTTTCCACCCCGGTACGGAATTCCACCAGGTCGCGCCGGTCTTGCAGCGTGCGCACCGGCCGGGTGATCCGCGACCCGTCTGGTTCAACCGGCGGGGTCAGCGCATAGCTGCCGCTGCCGCGCCGGGTATGCACCAGCCCCTCGGCCTGCAGCCGGGTGATGGCCTCGCGCACCACCGTGCGGCTCACGCCGTGCTCGGCGATCAGCGTGTTCTCGCTGGGGAGCTTGTCGCCCGGGGCGATCTCGCCGTCGACAATGCGCCGGCGCAGCTCATCGACCAGGGCGGCCGTCAAGTTCGGTTTCATGCTCGGTGCTTTCTTCGTGACAGGTTGGGAACGACGGCGGTGCGGGGCACCGCCGTCGTCATGTGAACCAAGCCCGGGCCGGATCAGGCGCGGCCGAATTCGACGCTGTCCGTGGTCCAGGCGCGGGCCTGGTCGCTGAAGGTGAAGCCGAGGCCGGGGCGGTCCGGTACGATCATCCGGCCCTCGCGGGTCTCGAGACGCTCGTTGAACAACGGATCGAGCCAGTCGAAATGCTCCACCCACGGCTCGCGCGGGTAGGCGGCGGCCAGGTGCAGGTGGATCTCCATGGCGAAGTGCGGGGCAAGATCCAGCCCGGCCTGATCGGCCAGCGTGGCCAGCCGGAGGAACTGGGTGATGCCGCCGACGCGCGGCGCATCGGGCTGGATGATGTCGCAGGCGCGGGCGGCGATCAGCCGTTCGTGCTCGGCCACCGAGGCCAGCATTTCGCCGGTCGCGATCGGCGTGTCCAGGGCTGCGGCCAGGGCTGCGTGGCCTTCGGCGTCGTAGGCGTCCAGCGGCTCCTCGATCCAGACCAGGTCGAACTGCTCCAGCCGGCGTCCCATCCGCAGCGCCGTTGCGCGATCCCATTGCTGGTTAGCGTCCACCATCAGGGGCACGTCGTCGCCAATGTGCTCGCGGACGGCGGCAACGCGGCGCAGGTCCTCCGCGGTGTCGGGCAGGCCGACCTTGATCTTGATGCCGCCGATGCCCTCCTCGATGGAGCGGCTGGCGCGGTCCCTGACCTCGTCGATGGAGGCATTCAAGAAGCCACCGGAGGTGTTATAGGTGCGGACCGAGTCTCGGTGGGCGCCCAGGAACTTGGCCAGCGGCAGCCCGGCTCGCTTGGCTTTGAGGTCGTACAGCGCAATGTCCAAAGCGGCCAAGGCCTGGGTGGCCACGCCGGCGCGGCCCACCGAGGCGCCGGCCCAGAGCAGCTTGTTGTACAGCTTGGCGATGTCGTTGGGGTCCTCGCCGATCATGGCGTCGGCGACTTCCTTGGCGTGGGCGTACTGGGCGGGTCCGCCGGCGCGCTTGGAGTAGCTAAAGCCCAGCCCCTGGTGGCCCTGCTCGGTGGCGATCTCGGCAAACAGGAAGACCACTTCGGTCATTGGCTTCTGCCGCCCGGTGAAGACCTTGGCGTCGGAAATCGGCGTGGCCAGAGGCAGCGTGGCGGTAGAAAGCTTGACGTGCCGGATGGCATCGGGTGTGTAGGGCATGACGGTCCTTACGCGGGATGTGCAGATGGACTCATCGTACAAGTTGCCAACTTGTTCTACAAGCTTGGTTGCGGAAGGCGGCCGTACGCCGTTCCTTCAGCCCAGCAGACCGGCCAGCCCGCCGACGATCTCCTCGGTGACCGCAGCGGTCTCCCGGAGGGCTGCCGCGATGTCGCGTTCGCGCGCCGTTCGCAGCTTGGACAGCGGAAGCGATACGGAGAGCGCATCGACGCCGTCCGGCCCGCAGTCGACGGCGACCGCCACGCAGGCGATGCCCACGGTGTTCTGTTCGCGTTCCACGGCGTAGCCGCGGCGGCGGACGGCGGCCAGTTCGCGGACCAGTGCGGCCCGCGAGGTGATGGTCTTGCCGGTCAGGGAAGTGAGTTCGGCCGGCAGTTGGGACCGCAGCGTAGCGGGGTCCAGCGACGCGAGTGCCGCCTGGCCCAGGGCGGTGGCATGGGCGGGCAGCCTGCGGCCCACGCGCGCGGCCGTGCGCTCCTGGCCGGGCGCCTCCCAGGTGGCCAGATAGACGATGTGGCCGCCGTCCAGCCGGCCGAAGTTCACGGTTCCGCCCACCTTTTTGCCGAGCAGACCGAGTTGGGGCCGAATGACTTTGAGCAGGGGATCCGCATCCAAATAGGTGGTCCCGGCCAGCAGCGCGCGGATGCCGATGCTGTAGGTGGTCCGGGACGGATCGGTACGGACCCATCCGGCGTCGATCAGGGTCCGGAGCAGCGCGTAGACGCTGCTCCGCGGGGCATCCAGGGCAGAGCAGAGCTCCCGGATGGTGACGGGTGCATTGCTGCGGGCCGCGAGCACTTCGAGGATGTCGATGGTGCGGGCCGCGGATTTCACTTCGCGCACTCCGGATGGATGGTCGGCTGGATCCGCCATGGCGCCCCTTTCCCACTGTCTGAGCCAATCCTAGGGGGCGGCGGCAGCCGGTGGCGGCAGCGCCCGGAGCTCGAACGGCGTTCCGGGCGCTGCCGGGCTTAACCCACCGGGGTGACCAGCGAAGCATCGCGCAGGTAGCTGCGCAGGTTCTCCAAAGTCAGCGCCGCCATGTCGGCGCGGGTCTCGCGGGTTCCGCTGCCGACGTGGGGGAGCAGCACAACGTTCTCCAGTTCCATAAGTTCGGTGGGGACATGGGGCTCGGACGCGAAGACATCCAGCCCGGCACCGGCCAGCCGGCCCTCCGTCAAGGCGGAGACCAGGGCTGCTTCGTCCACCACGGTGCCGCGGGCGATGTTGACCAGGTAGCCCTCCGGGCCGAGGTTGGCCAGCACATCGGCGTCCACCAGGTTGGCCGTCTCGGGGCCTCCGGCCGCGGCGATGACCAAGACATCCACGGCTTCGGCCAGTTCGGCCGGCGAGGCCTGGTAGGTGTAGCCGGAGCCTTCGGCTGGACGGCGGTTGTGGTAGTGGATGTCGCAGCCGAAGGCCTCCAGCCGCTTGGCGATGGCCTTGCCGATCCGGCCGAGGCCCAGGATGCCGACCTTTTTGCCGGAAGCGCGGGTGGTCAGGGGGTAGGACGGGGCCGACTCCCACCCGCCGCGGCGGACGAATCGGTCGGCTGCGCTGGTCTGGCGCAGTACATCCAGGTAGAGGGCCAGGGCAGTGTCGGCCACGCAGTCGGTGAGTACGTCAGGCGTGTTGCTGATCGGAATGCTGCGTTCGTTCGCCTGCGCGACGTCGGTCGCATCGTAGCCCACGCCGAAGTTCACGATCGCCTCGAGGTTGGGGAGTTGGCGCATCAGTTCAGTGTCCACGCCGAACCGACCGGAGCAGACCGCTACACGGATGCCGGCGGCGTGCCGCTGCAGAAATTCTGTGCGCTCGGGGCCATCCGGGAGCCGCACGGCTCCGAACTCGTCGGCCAGCGCAGCGGCCACGGTGGGATTCACCGGTCCGACCTGGAGGATCTGCTCGCCGCTGATGGCGGTGTGGTTCTCGGCCTGCGCCGCTGCGTGGGTACTCATGTCAAGAACAGTAAGAAACTCGGTGATTCGCGTCCAACACGCAGATTGCATTGATCAATACCCCTGGGGCATGGATCGCGTTTTTCCGCGCAGCGGCGCGGAATTCGGCGATCCCGGGCGGCCTTCCGCCGCAGTTCCGGGCGCGACGCAAAAGTCGGGCTCTTGACGTGCGGTGATCGCGCTCACAAAGCTGTTGCTTACCAATCCAACCGTCGGCTTCATATGTAGACAAGCCCGCGGCCTATCACTCTCGCTCCTTCGGAGGAAGCAATGACGTTTGAACCCACTACCGGGTCGTCGGGGACGGCTGGTATGACGAAGCGGCGCCGCTTGAGTCTGGCCGTCGCCACCGTTGCAGTCGGCGGCACCATGGTGCTCAGCGGCTGCTCGGTGGCCAACTCGGAGAACGCAGCCGGCGGAGCCACCGGCGCGGCTTCGGAAACCCTCCGCGTGGTGCTCCAGCAGGAACCGCCCACGCTGGAACCCTGTGAATCGAACCTGACGAGCACCGGTGTCGTCGACCGGTCCACCATCACCGAACCTCTCGTTGAACGCAACCCGTCCACCGGTGAACTCGAGCCCAAGCTCGCCACCGAGTGGAGCTCGGGAGATGACACCGTGTGGACGTTCAAGCTCCGCGAGGGCGTGACCTTCCACGACGGCAGCGACTTCACCGCTGAGGACGCCGCCCACACCATCGAGCGCGCGGTCAACTCCAAGCTGGGCTGCAATGTTGAGGGCTACGTCTTCGGCGACGACGACCTCGGCGTCGAGGTGGTCGATGAGACCACGCTGAAGGTGACCGCTGCTGCAGCAGACCCGATCCTGCCGCTGCGTCTGTCCTTCCTGGAAGTTGTCCCGAGCGAGACGTCGGACACCGAAAAGGTCCGCGAACCGATCGGCACCGGCCCCTACCAGCTGGACGAGTGGAAGGCCGGCCAGAAGATCACCGTCTCCGCCTATGACGGTTACTGGGGCGAGAAGCCGGCCTACGCATCCGCCGAGTACCAGTGGCGTTCCGAAGGCAGCGTCCGCGCCGCCATGGTTACCTCCGGCGAGGCCGACATCGCGATGGGACTGAGCCCCGAGGACAACATCGGCGATCTGGGTGTGCCGTACCCGAACAACGAGACCGTCGCGCTGCGCATGCACAACGACAAGGCGCCGTTCACCGACATCCGCGTCCGCCAGGCCGTCAACTTCGCCATCGATAAGGAAGGCATCGTTTCCAGCCTCTACGGCGGCCGCGACAAGGTGGCAGCACAGCTGGTGCCGGAAGGAGTCGTTGGCCACAACGCGGCCCTCAAGGGCTGGCCGTACGATCCGGAGAAGGCCAAGTCCCTCGTATCCGAGGCCAAGGCCGACGGCGTTGACACCAGTGCCCAGATCAGCCTGATTGTCCGTACCGCCCAGTTCCCGAAGATCGAGGAACTGGCCCAGGTCATCCAGGAACAGCTCACGCAATCCGGCCTGAACGTCAAGCTGAAGATGATGGAGACCAGCCAGCACCTGCAGTACCAGGTCCGCCCCTTCGTCGAGGACGAGGGAGCCATCCTGCACATGGTCCAGCATGGCAACCAGGCCGGTGACGCTGCCTTCAGCGTGGAGCAGTACATGATGACAGAGGGCGCGCAGAGCGCCTTCGGCACCCCCGAGCTGAACAAGCTGATCGAAGAGGCCAACGCCGCCACCGGCGCTGACCGCCAGGCAGCGTTCGAAAAGGTTTTCACGGCCCAGAACGAGGACGTCGTGCAGTTCGCCCACGTCTCGCACCAGACCGGCATGATCGGCAAGGCCGCGACGGTGAACTACGAGCCGAACTCGTCCAGTGGTGACGAGCTGCGCTTGGCCGAGATCACCCCCGCCCAGTAGTCCCCGCGGCTACCGGAGTTTGAGAAGGAGAGGGAAGCTGTGCTGACCTATCTACGGAAACGGATCATTTCCAGTGCCTTGCCGCTGGTGGTCGTGGTCATCGGAGTCTTCGCCTTGGCGAGGCTGACCGGCAATCCGGCCAGTCTGTACCTGCCGCTGAATGCCACCGAGCAGATGCGCGCGGATTTTGCCACCCGGAACGGACTGGACCAGCCGTTGCTGGTGCAGATGGCGGACTACTTCGGCGGAGTCCTGCAACTGGACTTCGGCACTTCCCTCAGGACGGGAGAGTCCGCGGCAGCCATGGCGCTGCGGGCTTTCCCGGCCACCCTTCAACTGGCGGCAACCACCATGGTGATAGCCGTCATCCTGGCCGTGCTGGTGGGCAGTTGGGCGGCCTTGAAGCCCAACGGCCTCGCCGACCGGATTGCCAGCTTCGTTTCGATGGCGGCGGCTTCCATTCCCGATTTCTGGCTGGCCATTGTCGGCATCTGGGTCTTCGCGATCACGCTGGGCTGGGTCCCGACCTCAGGCGTCGGCGGCGCCGAAGCCTGGGTGCTGCCGATTGCCACCTTGTTGATGCGCCCGTTCGGTGCTCTGGTCCAGGTGGTGCGCGGCGCCATGGTCTCGGCCTTGTCTGAGCCGTATATCAAGCTGGCCCGCAGCAAAGGCGCCTCGCAGACACGCGTGGTCACCCGGCATGCGCTCCGCAACGCGGCGGCACCGGCGCTGACGGTGGCCGGTGACCTGACCGTCGGCCTGATCAACGGTGCCGTGGTGGTGGAGACCATCTTCGGCTGGCCCGGCATCGGCAAGCTGATGATCGATTCGATTCTGCAGCGGGACTTCGCCGTCCTGCAGGCCGCCGTCCTGCTGACCGCCATCGCGATCTTCGTACTGAACATCCTGATCGACCTGGCCTACGCCCTGCTGGATCCCCGGGTCCGCCCGGCCGGCGCCGGTTCCCGCCGGCGGACGAAGGCTCCGGCCCGGCCCGCTGCTCCCGCGGAAGCCGAAACTGCTGAAACCACCCCTGCCGCTCCGGTCCAGGTCTAGGAGGACACCATGAGCGAAACCTCGCGCACAGAAGCCGCGCCCGGCGACGGAGACCTGCGGCAGCAGGCCAAAGGCAAGACGGCCGCCAAATCCAACAATCCCAGCATGCTGCGCATGCTGCTCCGCGACAAGTTCGCCAGCACGGGAGCGGTGATCCTGCTGATTGTGTTCGCTACCGCGGTGTTCGGCCCCGTGCTGATGGGCGAACTGGCCACGAAACAGAACCTGATGTTCGCTAACAAGCCGCCGTTCGACCCGGCCAATGGCTGGGAGTATTTCCTGGGCTCCGATTCACTGGGCCGCTCCGTGCTGGCCCGCCTGGTGGTGGCAACCAGGACCACCTTGCTGGTAGCCATTCCGGCGGTGACGGCCGCGCTGCTGATCGGTTCACTCTGGGGTGTGTGGGCCGGCTATCACCGCGGCTGGCGGGAAAACGTTTCCATGCGGGTGGCCGATGTCATCATGAGCTTCCCATCGCTGCTGCTGGCCGTCGTCGTGCTGTATGTCTTCAGCCCCTCGGTCGCCAACATCGTGCTGATCCTGGCGCTGACCCGCATCCCGATCTACCTCAGAACCGCGCGGGCCGAGTCCGCCGAGCTGCAAAGCCGCACCTTCGTCGACGCCGCACGCACCTTCGGTTCCACGCCGAACGCCATCATCCGGCGGCACGTGATTCCGGTGGTCGCGCCGACCCTGCTGACGCTGGCCACGCTGGAGTTCTGCTACGTGATGCTGGCCGAGTCCTCGCTGTCCTTCCTGGGCATCGGCATCCAGCCGCCGGACATCAGTTGGGGCCTGTTGGTGGCCCAGGGGCGGCAGTACCTGCAGACCGCCTGGTGGCTGTCCATCTTCCCGGGCGTTGCCATTGTGATTACCGCAATCGCCGCGAACATGCTGGCCGCCTGGCTGCGCATCGCCACCGATCCGAGCCAGCGCTGGCGCCTGACGCTGCCGGGCCGCAAGAAGTTCATTACCCGTATTTCTGCCAAGGAGTCCAAGTGACCGTGACGGCAACCACTGACAAAAGTCGTTCCGGCGGCGAACATCCCGTGGTCTTGCGGGTCGACGGACTCAACGTCGACATCCGCACTCCGCTGGGCACGGTGCGCGCCGTCAGCCAGGCCGGTTTCGAGGCGCGGGCAGGCCAGACCCTGGCCCTGCTGGGCGAATCCGGCTGCGGCAAGTCGATGACGGCCAAGGCCATTGCCGGGCTGCTGGATCCGGTGGCCCACGTGGCCGGCGGCTCGATGGAGCTCGAAGGCAAAGAACTGGCCGGCATGGGCGCCAAGCAGCGGCGCAAGATCGCCGGTGCCGAACTCGGCATCGTGTTCCAAGACGCCTTGACCGCGCTGAACCCGGTCTATCCGGTGGGTGTGCAGATCGGCGAGGCGTTCCGGATCCACCGAGGCCTCTCTGCCGCGGATGCCCGCAAGGAAGCCATCGCGCTGATGGACCGGGTGGGCATCCCCCATCCGGAGTCCCGGGTGGATGCCTTCCCGCATCAGTTCTCCGGCGGCATGCGGCAGCGCATCCTGATCGCCATGGCGGTGGCCCTGGGCCCGCGCCTGCTGATCGCGGACGAACCGACCACCGCTCTGGACGTGACCGTCCAGGCCCAGATCATGGACCTGCTGCGCCGGCTGCGCGAAGAGGAAGACATGGCCGTCGTGCTGATCACGCACGACCTCGCAGTCGTTGCAGAAGAAGCCGACACGGTCTGCGTGATGTATGCCGGCACGGTGGCCGAGTCCGGGCCCGTGGCCGAGGTGTTCGCCAACCCCCGCCACCCCTACACCAAGGGCCTGCTGGAGTCCGTCCCGGCACAGGCCGAACGCGGGGCGACGTTGGCATCGATCCCAGGCAGCCCGCCCGAACTGAAAAACATCCCCTCCGGCTGCGTTTACCAAGACCGCTGCCCGCTGGCGCAGGAACTCTGCCGCGCCGAGCGGCCGGCCCTGCGCGAGACCGTACCCGGTCGCTACGCAGCCTGCCACTTTTCCGACCTTCTCGATCCCGAGACGTCCCTTCAGGAGACCCAGCCATGACGGCACAGCTCGACCGTGTGCAGGAAGCCGGGGTCGCGGCCCTCGAGGTCCGCGACCTCACCAAGACCTTTCACGTGGCTCGCAGCGGCTCCGGCAGCAACCAGCTGCGCGCCCTGGACGGCATTAACCTCTCTGTAGGCCGCGGGGAAACCTTGGGCCTGGTGGGCGAGTCTGGCTGCGGAAAATCCACCCTGGCCCGCACCCTAATGCTGTTGGAAAAGCCAGACTCCGGCAGCGTGACCTTCGAAGGCAAGGATCCCTTCAGCCTGCGCGGTAAGGAACTGATGGCCTGGCGCCGCCGCGTACAGATGGTCTTTCAGGACCCGTTCGCATCGCTGAACGCCCGGATGACCGCCGGCGAAATCATCGCCGAACCCTGGGCCACCCACCGCGGACTCTTCCGCACCGGACGCGAACGCGAAGCCCGGCTGCACGAACTGCTGGAACTAGTGGGACTGCGCGCCTCGGACGCAAAGAAATCGCCGCAGGAATTCTCCGGTGGGCAGCGCCAGCGCATCGGCATTGCCCGGGCCTTGGCGCTGAACCCGGAACTGATCATCCTGGACGAGCCGGTCTCCGCCCTGGACCTCTCCGTGCAGGCCCAAGTGCTCAACCTGCTCAACGAACTGCAGGAGAAACTGGGCGTGAGCTACATTTTCATCTCGCACGATTTGTCAGTGGTCCGCCACGTCACCGACCGGGTAGCCGTAATGTATCTGGGCCGGATCATCGAAACCGGCACCACCGAAGACGTCTTCGAACGCCCGCTGCACCCCTACACTGCAGCGCTCATGTCGGCATCGCCGAAACTCGACCCGGCCGAGCGCCCCGCCGAACGGATCGTGCTGCGGGGCGAACTGCCCTCGCCGCTGGACCCGCCGTCGGGCTGCCGTTTCCGCACCCGCTGCTGGAAAGCGCAGGACATCTGTGCGCGGCAGGCACCGCCCGCCCAGACGACAGATCACGCCGGCGGCCGGGTGCAGCTTGGCGTCCCGCAGTTGCGCGGGGCGGCAGCACCGGTCCACGCTGCCGAATGCCACTTCCCGCTGACCGGTGCCGCCGAAGCCGGCCTCCAGCCGGCCACGGTTGGGGAGTGAACCCCGCCGACTATCTGATTCTGGCGGTGGCGGTCTGTGCCGCCACCGCCCTGCAAGGATCCATCGGGTTCGGTGCCGGACTGGTGGCTGCCCCGGTAATCGCCCTGGTGGCGCCGGAACTGCTGCCGGCGCTGGTGGTGATGCTGGCCTGCCTGGTCACCCTGCTGGTGACCGTCCGCGAACGTGCCCATCTGGACCTCAAGGGCGCCGGCTGGGCGCTGGCTGGACGGATCCCGGGCAGTGTCCTGGGCGCGTGGCTGGCTGTGGCGATGTCGACGGCGGCGCTCTCCTGGCTGGTGGCCGCCTGTGTCCTGGCCGGGGTCGGCTCGGCGTTCCTGGGCTGGCGGCCGGTACCGAACCGGACAAATCTGGTGGCTGCCGGTTCTCTCTCCGGAGTGATGGGTACGGCGACGGCGATCGGCGGCGCTCCGATGGCCATCGTCTGGCAAGGCCAGCCGCCCGCACGGCTGCGCGGCACCATGAGCGCGTTTTTCCTGGTCGGTTCCGTGGTTTCGGTGAGCCTGCTGGCGGCAGCCGGAGCCGTCACCAGCGGGACAGTGGCGGCATTCCTCTGGCTGGCCCCGGTGGTGCTGGTCGGATTCGTGTTGTCGCGCTGGCTCAACCGATTTTTGGATGCGCGGCGACTGCGCTTGGTTGCCCTGATCGCCTCAGCCGGCGGGGCAGTCCTACTGATCATCCGGCTGGTCTCCGGCGGCTAAGCAGCGGGCCGGCGGCCAGTGCAGGCACCCGGCCCGCTGTCAGCGCATCTGGTCAGCGCACCTGGTTCCGCACGGGCTGTCCCGCAGCGACCCGGTTGACGTTCCCCGCGATGTCGTCGGCCCGCAGTTCGAACGTAGAGCGTGCATGGCCGGAGTAATGCGGCGTCAGCACCACATTCGGCAGTTCGCTGAAGGGAAAGTCAGCCGGCGGCGTGCGGCCGGCTTCCGGCGCACCCCACCAGACGTCGATCGCCGCGCCGCCGATCTGCTTGTCCACCAGCGCCCGATAAAGGGCTGCCTGATCCACCACCGGACCGCGCGCCACGTTGACCAGCACGGCATCCTGCCGCATGGCGGCGAATTCGGCGGGACCGATCAGGCCCTCGGTGGCGTCGTTGAGAGGAACGGTGACCACCACGACGTCGGACTCTGCCAGCAATCGGGGAAGGTCGCCGGCGCCGCCCACCCAGCGCGGCAGGGCACCCTTTGACAGAGGGGCATCCGGCCGGTTCCGCACAGCCACCACATCCATGCCGAGTGCGGCTGCCAGCCGCGCGGTTTCGCGGCCGATGCCGCCAAAGCCCACAACCCCCAAAGTCATGCTGTCCAGCGTGCGGTGCAGCGGGACGGCGTCGTCGGTAGCAATGGTCCGCCACACGCCAGCGCGCAGTTCGCCGCTGACGGCGGGAAGCCGGCGGGTCAGGGCCAGGATGGACATCAGCACATGTTCGGCGATGGGCCTCTCATGATGAAAGGTGTTGGCAACTGCCACGGCGGGCCGCAGCGCGGCCACCGCCACCCGGTCCAGACCGGCGCCGGTCACCTGCACGAGGCGGGCCTTACAGGCGGCGGCCTCCTTCGCGTCCATCCGCGCGCACACCACGACGTCGGCGCCCGCCAGGGCACGGGACCTCACCTCGGGCGGCGCGTTGGCCAGGAAGCGCCACCGGTGCCGGGGTGCGCCGGCCTGGAGGCGTTCGGCGAAGCGGGAAATGATCGGATCCGTGACCACCACGTCCAGCACAGCCGAATCCGCGGGCACCGGGACGCCTGGCGTGGCGGTGCCCGCGGTTACCACCGCGGACTCTTGAGCTCGTAGCCGGGCTGGATCCGCCGCATGTAGCCGGTGTCGTCGCGTTCGGTGATGCCGCTGGCCAGGTACTGCCGGTGCAACCGTTCCAGGGCCTCCGGATCCAGTTCCACACCAAGTCCGGGCGCAGTGGGGACGGTGACTGTGCCGTTGCGGAACGCCAGGGGGCCGGGGAGCACTACGTCCTCGTCCGCGCGCTTCCAAGGCCAGTGGGTATCGCACGCGTAGTCCAGATTGGGGGTGGCGGAGGCCAGATGGACCATGGCGGCTAGGCTGATGCCGAGATGGGAGTTGGAGTGCATGGACAGGCCCAGACCGAATGTTTCGGCGATGCCAGCCAGAGTCTGCGACCGGCGCAGCCCGCCCCAGAAGTGGTGGTCGGAGAGAACCACGTCCACGGCCCCGGCAGCCACCGCCGGCGGCAGGTCGTTGAAGCTGACCACGCACATGTTGGTGGCCAGCGGCAGCGGCACCTGGCGGCGGACGTCGGCCATGCCCTCGATCCCGGGCGTGGGATCCTCCAGATACTCGAGGATTCCCCCAAGCCGGCGGCCAATGCGGATGGAGGTTTCAACAGTCCACGCGGCATTGGGATCGATCCGCAGCGGGAGGTCGGGGAACTCCGCCCGCAGGGCTTCGATGGCGGCAGCCTCGGCGTCGGGCTCAAAGACGCCGCCCTTGAGCTTGAGCGCGGTGAAGCCGTAGGCGTCGACCATGCGCCGCGCCTGAGCCACGATCCCCTCGGGATCCAGCGCCGCGCCCCACTCATCGTCGGCCAGCCCGGGGTGGCCCGCCCACTTGTAGAACAGGTAACCGCTGAACGGTACAGCGTCGCGGACCGCGCCGCCCAGCAGGGCGCTGACCGGCAAGCCGAGCAGCTTGCCCTGGATATCGAGGGCCGCCACATCGAACGGCGAGAGCACGCGGTCCGCCGTCGAAGAGCCGGTGACCATACCGCTCATCCCATGGCCGCCCTGAGTGCTGTCGGCGGACAACGCCCGGGCAACGCGGGTGCGCAGGTCGTTGATGTTAAACGGGTCGGCACCGGTGACGGCCTTGGCGGCCATTCGGAGACGTGCCAGATGGGCGGCATCCCCATAGGTCTCGCCCAGCCCGGTGACGCCCGCATCCGTGTGGAGCTGCACGATGGCCCGGAGCGCATATGGTTCGTGTACGCCCACGGTATTCAGCAGCGGCGGATCGGCGAAGGCTACCGGCGTGATGGTGACTCCTGTGACGGAGGCCTGGCCGAGCGGTGAGGTGCTGCTGTCGCGGCGGCCCTGGGTTTCGAAGACGGTGGACATCGCAGTCCTTTCTGGCGGGTGGGAGAGTGACTCCCTTCACGCTAAAGGCCGCGATCCATGCCTGTCCAAGCTAAGATATGCACGCAACCATGCAAGGAGTGAATTGATGTTTTCGCTGATCCAGCTGGAGTCCTTCGTGGCCGTGGCGGAGGAGTTGCACTTCGGTGCGGCCGCGGCGCGTCTCAACATGACGCAGCCGCCGTTGAGCCGTCAGATCCAGCTGCTGGAACGTGACCTCGATGCCCAATTGTTCGAGCGCAGCAGCCGGAAGGTCGAGCTGACGGCAGCGGGCAAGGTGCTGCTGCCCAGCGCGCGCCGGATCTTGGACCTGTGCACGAAGACGTCGCTGGATGTGAGCCGTGTGGCCACCGGCGATGCCGGTTCGATTGTTATCGGCTACACGGCGATAGCCGGACAGGCGGCTTTGCCGGGCATCCTCCGCAAGGCCGGTGAACAGATCGCAGGTGTGTCCTTGGTCCTGCGTGAAGCGGTCTCGGTCGACCAGCTGGAAGCGCTCTCCCGAGGGGCAATCGACATCGGATTGCTACGGCCTATCGTCGCGCGCCCGGGAGTGGTCACGCGGCCGTTCATGGAGGACCGGCTGGTGGTGGCCTTGCCGGAGGGGCACGAGCTGGCGACCGGAAACGGGGTATTCCTCAAGCAGCTGGATGGGCTGCCACTGATGATGTATTCAACTGCCGAAGCCCGTTATTTCCACGATCTGGTCATGCGGCTCTACGAAAGTGCCGGGGTGCAGGCGAACGTCACGCAGTTCGCCAGCCAGGCACCGGCGTTGTTGGCTTTCGTGGCCGCCGGGCTGGGGGTGACCTTGGTGCCGGGCTCATCCATGGACTTTGCACCGCCCGGCGTCAGCTTCGAAGAATTGCGGGGGCCTTCCGGGCTCGCCGACCTTAATCGGGCTGACCTGCACGTTGCCTGGAGCGAGACCACCGCGAACCCCGCTGTGATTCGCCTGCTGGAGCTGATCCTGGACGACCCTCAGGGTGCCGTGGGCCCGGCGGCCTGATGTGCGGGAGCAATGTCGGGCCGGGGCAAACTGGCGGCCGCCCAGCGCGACGCGGTCAGGAACCAGACCAGCGGGCCGAGAAGTGGAAGTGCCAGCGCTACCAGGGACCAGCCCAATTTAGCTGTTCGCTGGCGGTTGCTCCGCCATATGCTGACCAGCGCTCCGGCTGCCAGGAGAAGGGCAAACGGGCCGGCACAGACAAGCGCTGATATCCACGTGACTGAGTCGAACAGCAAAGGCCCCCCTCCCTGAAACGCCCTAAATCCGGCTGCGCCGGCTCATGGACTGCCTGCTACGAGTCTAGAATCGCCACCTTGCGGCGGGCTATCCTCCCAGAGGATGAAATTTCGGTGCTGGTGCCCTCCACCCGGAGTAGCACGTGCCCCGACCGTCAGTTCTGTGGCGGAAACTTGGCCAGCACCTTGTGCATCGTGTTCAGGTTCCGGGTAGTGGTCAGCGGCTTGTACTTCGCCTTGGCTAGGTGCTTGGAAAGCTTCGACTCCAACGTGCTGCCTTTGGGCACTTCCCAGTACAAGACGTCGCCGCCAGCAACAGCACGCTCTTCGGGCGACAGTCCGGGGCAGTCCTCGAGCATCTGTTTCACAACGTCCTGACCCGTGGTGATCACCGCGTACGCATGCTTGGGGACTCCGTCATCGGCCGGCGTAAAAGGGTAACCGTCGATGATGGCCGCTACTTGTTCCCGGCTCTTGACGATCACCCAGGCGTCGTAGCCGAAGGCAGCGCGCAAGGTTGCTTGGACGCTTTCCTTGACGGCTGCCGGATCATTCGTCTCGGCACGGAGTACCACGTTGCCCGACGCCAGGACCGTTTGCACCTCCGTGAATCCGGAATCGGCGAGGACCTGACTCAAATCCTTCATGGCAATCCGGATTCCACCGATATTGATACCCCGCAGGAAGACCGCAAAGGTGTGGGAAGGCAAGGTCGTGACAGACATATTTTTATTGTGCCCTGAGTGCCGACCACGGGACGGTTTTTCGTTGTATGCAGTAGATGTAATCGGTTGACCGGATGGCCGGTGAAACCTTGGAGTCCCTCCGATGCTAAGAACTGCATATGTAGCAACGGGAGGTTGCAATACCGGGGGAGTAGGGGGCGTAGGTCGTAACCATTAACCATGTGCGGAGTGAACCATTAACCAAATTTAGGGCGACCAGATCGACGGCTCCAGGCGGAAATCTTCCCTTGTCTTAGCGCTGAAGCGCTCCTACGCTGAACGGTGTTGGAACGGTATCGCATGAATACCGGATTCACGTTTGGGGCACGCGGACGACAGTTGAGGGTGTCATTCGCAGGGGCTACCTATGGTTGCGGGCGTGCCGCGGGGGAAGCAGAGCGGGGCTCTATAACAGCACGAAGAACGGTGGGGACGTTCCTCGCTGGACGTCCAATGGGGGATTCATGGCCTATGTACTAAGTGTCGATGTCGGCACAAGTTTTACGGCAGCAGCGACTGTCCGATATGGGGAAGGGGATCGTGCCGTTCAGCAACCGCAGGCTGTTGGATTGGGTTCGCGTGCGGCGACTGTGCCGTCAGTCATCTATCTGGGCGATGATGGTACCGTCCTGGTCGGTGAGGCCGCCGAGCGGCGGGGAACCAGTTTCCCTGAGCGGGTGGTTCGCGAATTCAAGCGGCGGATCGGCGATTCTGTGCCGATCATGGTGGGGGACCTGTTCGTCACGCCCGAGAGTATTTTCGCCACGGTAGTCCGATGGGTTGTCGACAGGACTCAGGAACGCGAAGGCGAGGCCCCGGAGAGCGTGGTGGTTTCCCATCCGGCTAGCTGGGGCGACTACAAGACGGGACTGATCCGGGACGCACTGGCCGCCGCCGGACTGGCCGACGTGGTGCTGCTGAGCGAGCCTGAAGCTGCGGCCTTGCACTACGCCTCGCAGACACGTGTGGCGGCCGGAAGCCTGATCGCAGTCTATGACTTCGGCGGCGGCACCTTTGATGCCGCCGTTTTGCACAAGGACGACGCATCCTCGTTCACCCTGCTGGGCAGGCCCGAAGGCCTTGAGCGGGTGGGTGGAGCGGATGTCGACGATCTTGTCTTTGCCCACGTGGCTGCAAACCTCGACGGCGGATTCGGCGGCGTAGACCTCAGCGCACCGGAGACGCGTCTGGCCCTGGACCGAATCAGGCGCGAGTGCGTCGAAGCCAAAGAAGCCCTCTCAGCGGATTCCGAGGCGACGATCCCCGTTTTACTGCCGGAGTTGCAGGCGGGAATCCGGCTGGTGCGGACAGAATTCGAAGGCCTGATTGAGTACTTGGTGCGCGATACTATCGGTTCCCTGCACCGGGCACTCGAGGCGGCGGAGATTGACTCCGCTGACCTGACTGCTGTCCTGCTGACCGGGGGCTCGTCCCGGATCCCGTTGGTCGCTCAAATGCTGTCCGCCGAGTTGGGGCGTCCCATCGCCATAGACGCGGATCCGAAGGCTTCGATCAGCTTGGGCGCCGCCTACTTCGTGGCGCGAAACAATCTGGCCCTGGCCCACGAGCGCAGTGTGGAAGACGGAGCAGCAGGGACGAATATTGCGGACGAACGGAAGGTTCCGTCCTTCGAGCCTCCTGCCGATGTCGCGTCGACGACCCACAGCGTGGGAGCCGCCCGGAAGCCCGCCTTCGCCATGCGTGCCGCCGCTGTGACAGTGGCGGCGGCCGCCCTGACGGCGTTGACCGCAACCGCCGCTTACAGTCCCCATGATTTCGGTTTGTTCGGCTCATTGCCGGGGATTGCCCAAGGCAGCGCCGCAGAACGGAACAGCTACATACCCGGAAGTGCTTACCAGCAGAGCGAAGGCGCCGGTCCGGCAAATTCCGTGCTGGCCGCTGAGACACCTCCGCCCGGTTTGAGTCCTGTCGTTTCGTGGGACACCCCGGATACAGAGACGGCCGACAAGGCCGGCCAGAGCGCCGAAGATGCGCCCACGTCGGACCCCAACGGGAACGCCCCGCAGGATCAGACGGCGGGAACGTCAACGACGGCGCCGAACGGCACACCGGGGACTGCTCCGGGCAGGACCCCCGCGACAGGTACCGGCAGCACATCGACTGGTAATCCCGGCACGACACCCGATTCCGGCACCAACAGCGGCACCGGCACTCCTGCTCCGGCAAATCCTGGAACTCCGGTGCCGACCCAACCGTCACAGCCGAGTCCGGCGCCCGTACCTTCCACCTCCGTGCCGGACCCGGTTGTTACTCCTGTACCGACCACCGAACCAGAGCCTGTGCCGGCGGAGCCAGCCCCGGCGCCGGAGCCGACGCAATCGGACGCCGCTGTCGAAGCTCCGCCAGCCGACGTTCCGACATCACCGGCTTCGACAGGCGCCGAGCCACCGACTGCTCCGGCCGCCGAGGCGACTCCTTCGGTGCCGGCATGACGGCTGCGAGAGCCGTCCACGCGGCCGCTGTGCGGCGGCTGGTGAACCGGAAAGCCATGCAATTGTTGACGGAGGCCTCAAGGGACCCTCGGTCACAATTGCTGGCCAGCGTGTCCGGGCCGGGCGGCTCGGGCAAGAGCACCCTGCTGGAGAACTTGGCGATGGTCTACAGCGAGGCAGGAATCGCCGTCAGTTCGGGAAGGCACGTCCTGCAGCACGGCACCGTGGACGAGGGCACTACCGTACTGATCGACGATGCACATCAGTGGAACGACCTCGACTTGGAACGCATCCACCGGCTGGTCGACGGGCAGCCTGTCAACGTCGTCGTCGCGTATCGCTTGTGGCCCCAGCTGCCGGCTCTGAAACGGCTGACGGCAAAGTTAGAGGCCCACCGCCGGCCGGTCCTGCTGGGATCATGGACCCGGGACGACGTCGCCGCCCACGCCGCGGCCACCCATGGGGAAGCGCTTTCCGGTTCCGTCGTTGACCGGATCTTCGAACTCACAGGCGGCATGCCGTGGCTGGTCCAGCACGCCTTGGAAGCGGTGGACGATGGAAGCCGCACGCTGCCGAAAGATCCGCTGGAGTTCGGCGGGTTAGTCGACCAGGTGGGCTATGAACTGGAACGGCTGGAGCCGGAACTTCGCGAATTGCTGCTGGCCCTGGCGGTCGGTTTCGATCCAGCCGGGCCCCTGCCGGCCGGCGTGGAGGACGCATCGGGCGGCATCGACCCTCTGATGTCACAGGCGGCGGCCGCCGGATTGATCCTGCCGGAGGGCTGCCTTCCCCCGCTGATGCGCAGCGTCCTGCTTCAGACCACCCCGCTGCACCAGGTGCGGACGGCCCAGCTTGCCTTGGCCGACCTCCTGTCCACCGGCAATACCCCGGATCCCACTGACATGGCCCGTGGTCTGGCCCAAGGGGGATTCCAAGATCCGCGGGTGGCCAGCACCCTCCAATCAGCAGGCGATAGTGCCCTGGCGACGGAGCCGCACTTGGCTGCAATGCTCTACGAGGAAGCGACGGCTGCCGGTGCGCCGGAAGTGTCGACGGCGGCGCGCCGCGCCCAGGCGGCTTTGGCCACCGGTGACCTTGAGGGCGCCGGCCGGCTTGTGGACCCCCTCCTGTCGCAACCCGAGGCACCAGACAAACACCGGGGCGCGGATGTGGCGGCGTCGTTGTGGGCTCAGCGGGGCATGCTGGCGCGCAGCGCCCAGGTTTACCGCTGGGTTGGCGCGCCTGCCGCCGACGCGTCCAAGGCCCTCGCCGCCGTCGTAATGATCGGCACTGGTGACCGCACCGCCGCCCGGAGCCTGCTCGCCGCCGGCCGGCCGGAAGAATCACCAACGCTGACGAACGTCGCCGTTTCGCTCATGGGACAAGGCATCGCGGAATCCGTTGGTGAACACACCGAGCGCGCACTTCCAGCCCTGGTCCGTGCCTCCGACATGCTGACTGCCTCCGGCGCCGCGATCCCACTGCCCGACAGCCCGGCGGCACTTGCCGCCCTGGTGGCACTGCACAGCGGGGAGCTTTCGGTGGCCGAATCCGTGCTCGACGATGCGCTGCGCGGGGGCCAGGGCGGGCGGGCCGGTCGGCTCCGGTTGCTGCTTCTGCGCGCATGGGTCGCCATGCTGCAGGATCATCCAGACAACGCCAGTGCTGCTATAGCGGAGGCCACCGCCGGCGGAATCCGTCCTACTCCGCGCGACGAATTGTTGCTGGACGCCTTGCACGTGGGCCTGGCCCGCCGGACCGATGACATGGCTGGTTTGGTGCGTGCCTGGGAACGTGCGCGGGGACGGCTGCTGCACGTCGCCGTCGACCTCTATAACCTCTTGCCGCTGGGCGAACTGGCGGTGGCAGCCGCCCGCCTGCGCGATTCCGAACGGCTTCGTCCGCATCTGGCCGACGCGTGGGCGCTGTTGGAAAAGCTGGACGAACCTGCGTTATGGTCCACCCCGCTGCGCTGGTACGCCGTCCAGGCCGCCATCCTGGCGGAGAAGCCAACCGAGCTGGCACCCCACGCCTCGGCGCTGGTGCGGGCCTCGGGAAAGTATCACTTGGCCGCCGTGCTCGCGGCAGCCGGCCGGTGCTGGGTTTCCGTCCTCGCGGGCAGGATTGAACCGCGGACCGTTGAGGAATCCGCCCGCGCGCTCGCGGCCGCCGGCCTGACCTGGGACGGGGCCCGGCTGGCCGGGCATGCAGCAGCGCACGCCGAAGAGCGCAAGGACATGAGCCGACTCTTGGCCTGCGCCCGGGACCTACACCCAGGGACGCGAGGCACAACCGAGGCTAACCATCCCGCCCAGTCCACCGCCGCCGAGTACGAGCCGCGGATGACCGCCACCACCGGAAAGGCATCTGCTCCGGAGGCAGCCTTGAGCGAGCGGGAGCGCGAAGTGGCCCGGCTGGTTTTGGAGGGCAAGACCTACCGAGAGATCGGCGCCGCGATTTTCATCTCGCCGCGCACCGCCGAACATCACATCGCGCGGATCCGACGGCGGTTAGGGGCTTCAAACCGCTCCGAGCTGTTGACCCAGCTGCGGCTTGCGCTGGGCGAGGACGGCTCGCAAGGCCCGTAGTTCCGCGTCGTAGCGGGACCTGGACCCACCCTCCCTAGTCCCCGGAAGCGGCAATCCCCCTCCGGGGGTCGGGGAGCGGGGGAGGAAGCCCCGATGCCGGCAGCAGCACCCCGACCGTAGCTTTGAATCAAGCCAAGCAACCTAGCTCGGCGGGCCACCATCCATAGTTTTGGCCACATCCAGTAGGACCTAGATTGGGGAATCAATATAATGCCTACGCTTGCTAGCTCACTTCTCGAATTCATCATGAACCTGCTCCGGGATCCGCGCGCTGCCGACGAATTCAACGAAAACCCGGACGCAGCCTTGGCCAGCGCCGGCCTGTCCGACGTCTGCTCGGATGACGTGGACGCGATCATGCCGGTCATCCTGGACTACGCACCGGTTGGTTCGGGCTCGTCCTTCGACCGCGAGTACAACACCGGTGGCAACCACGGCGGTGACACCGGCGATTGGTCCAGCGACAACGGTGGCTGGGGTCACGGACGCGACGAGGATGACGACGATGACGACGACGATGACGACCATGGGCATGGGCGGGGCCGGGACGACGACGACGACCATGGCCACGGGCGGGGCCGGGACGACGATGACGACCGCGGCCACGGACGCGGCCGGGACGACGACGATGACCGCGGCCACGGACGCGGCCGGGACGACGATGATGACGACCACGGCGGCGGGGGCCGCGGCCATGGCGACGACGACCATGACCACGCGGTGCAGCAGTTGACGCACATCGTCAACAACTACTCCTACACCTCCAACATCGACGACCGGGACACCAACGTTGACCAGTCCGTGAACCAGAACATCTGGGCCGACGGGGACGTCACTCAGTGGTTCGACAACGACGCCGTGGTGGCATCGGGCGACGACTCGATCGCGGCCGGCGGGGATGTCGATGTGGACAATTCCACCGGCGACGAAAACGACCACTCCATCAACCTGACGACGGGCGACGTCGGCGGTGGAATCGCGATCGGCAACACGGACAACTCCATCGAGGACTCCTACAACGAGGACCACTCCACCAACGATGACCACTCCATCGAGGACTCCTACAACACGGACCTCGATCTGGACGTCGACGTGGAGGACTCGTTCAACGACAACTCCAGAAGCGTTGATCTGGAGAATGTTGGCAACGAAGACAATGACGTCACCGTTGGCGACGTCGCCATCGATGCCTCCCAAGACAACGACGGAATCGACGTCACGACCGGTGACATCGACGTCGACGCTTCCCAGGACAACGACGGCATTGATGGCAACGGCAACGTGGTCGGCAACGACGGCAACGCGATCGACAACGATGGCAACGCGATCGGTAATGACGGCAACGCCATCGGTAATGACGGCAACGCGATCGGCAACGACGGCAACGCGATCGGCAACGACGGCAACGCCATCGGTAATGACGGCAGTGCGATCGGCAACGAATTCGAGTTGGAGTTCACCGAGATTGACGAGTCGGTCAACGACTCGGTCGTCATCGCGGACAACGACAACAACGATCTGCTGACCGATAACGACGTGGTCGACGCGGATGTTGTGGTCGAGTAACCGATCTGACAACTGAATCACGACAGATCAGCTGTCCAGCAGGAGGCCGGGGGACCTCCTGCTGGACAGCGTCACGGTCCGGCTAGGGCCGGAAATGGGAGGGGATACGGTGGCCGAGCTCGTCAAACTGGTGGAACAGGGCCTGGAACTGGCCAAGAAGGGCGAACGCGCAGACTTGCAGCGTCGCCTGGAACAAACTCTCAAGCGCCTGAAGGACCCCACCACCAGGGTGATCGTCGTCGGCGAATTCAAGCAGGGCAAGAGCCAATTGATCAACGCGCTGGTGCACGCACCGGTTTGTCCCATCGACGACGACGTCGCCACCTCCGTGCCTACCGTGGTGAAACAGGGGGATCCCGCCTCGGCCGTGATCCTGGTGCCGAAGGACGGCAGCGAGTCCGCGGACGGGGAAGGGGAGCTGGAGCGTCGTCCGATCGCTCTCGAGGAGCTCGCCCAGCACGTTTCGGAACGGGGCAACCCGGGCAACGAGCGCCGTTTGGCAGCCGCGGAAGTCTTGCTCCCGCGCAAGGTCCTGGACGGCGGGCTGGCCCTGGTCGACTCTCCGGGCGTCGGCGGACTGGACTCGGCGCACTCCCTGACCACGCTGACCGCGCTGCCGACGGCGGATGCCATGCTGCTGGTCTCCGATGCATCGCAGGAGTTCACCGAACCGGAACTCCGGTTTCTCCGGCAGGCCCAGCGGATCTGCCCGAATGTGGCCGGCGTCCTGTCCAAGACGGACCTGTATCCGCAGTGGCGCAAGGTGGCCGAGCTGGACCGGGGGCATCTGCAGCGGATCGGGGCGGACATGCCGCTGATTCCGATCTCCTCGGAGCTGCGCCTGCAGGCCGCCGCCCTGCGCGACGGTGAACTGAATGCCGAATCAGGGTTCCCGGAGCTGGTGGCATACCTGCGGAACAACATCCTGGCGCAGAGCGAGCGGCTCCAGCGGCGTTCGGTGGCGCAGGACCTGGTCTCGGCGACCGATCATTTGCGGCTGTCGCTGAAGTCCGAACTGAGCGCGTTGGAAAATCCGGACGGCACGCCCGAAATGCTCGCCGAACTGGAAGCGGCCAAGGAACGCGCAGATGAGCTCCGCCGTCGTTCTTCCCGCTGGCAGGTCACGCTCAACGACGGCATGAGCGACCTCATCTCGGATATGGAACATGACCTGCGCGACCGGCTGCGCAGTATTATGCGGGACGCGGAGCAGTCCATCGATGCTGGCGATCCCGGTCCGCAGTGGGACCAGTTCGTGCACTGGCTGGAACAGCGGGTCGCGTCTGCCGTATCAGACACCTTCGTGTGGACGAACGAGCGGTCGCTGTGGCTGGCGGAAAACGTCGCCGAGCACTTCAACCGCGACGAGGTAACCCTGCCGTTGCTGCACGTGGACTCCACGGAGAACGTGCTGGATCCGGTGGAGGGGATCCCGGGCCTGGATCCCGGCCGGATGGGACCGGTCCAGAAAATCCTGATCGGCATGCGCGGCTCGTACGGAGGGGTGCTGATGTTCGGCCTGCTGACCGGAATCATGGGGATGGCGTTGATCAACCCGATCTCGGTCGGCGCCGGCCTGCTGCTCGGCGGCAAGGCGTACCGGGAAGACAAGGAAGCCAGGTTGAAGCGGCGCCAGCAGGAAGCCAAGGCGTTGGTCCGGAAACAGGTTGACGAGGTCGTGTTCCAGGTGGGCAAGCAGCTCAAGGACCGGCTACGGATGGTCCAGCGGTCCACCCGCGACCATTTCACCGCGCTGGCCGAAGAGCACCACCGCTCGTTGGCCGATTCAGTGCTGGCCGCACAAAAGGCAGCGAGCCATTTCAACCAGGAACGCGACCTGCGGATCCGGGAGATCAAGGCGTCGCTCGCCCTCGTTGAAGCGCTGCGCAAACAGGCGTTGGCGCTGGACACCGCGCCGCAGCTGGCGGTACAGGCATGAACGGAGCGGGAGCGGACCTGGAGGCGGCGCGCGGGCTGGTCCGGGAGGCGATCGACGCCTACCGCGACGACCCGGCCGTGCGCCAGGTGCTGGAGGGCTATGCGCGCCGGCTCGACGAGCCCCTGCGGGTGGCCATCGCCGGCATGGTTAAGGCCGGCAAATCGACGCTGCTCAACGCCATCATTGGCGAGGAGATCGCACCGACCGACACGGGGGAGTGCACCAGGGTGGTCACGTGGTATCGCTACAGCGACACTCCGCGGATCACCCTGTACCCGCGGGTCGGACCGCCACGGAACGTGCCGGTCAGGCGAACGGACGGCCGGCTGGTCTTCGAGCTCGGCGGGATCGAGGCCGGCGACGTCGCCCGGCTGGTGGTGGACTGGCCGTCCAGGACCTTACGGGACATCACGCTGATCGACACACCCGGCATCGCCTCGCTCTCCCGGGACGTGTCGGCCCGCTCCACGGAGTTCCTGGCGCCCAGCGACGCGCCCTCGGAGGCGGATGCCATCATCTACCTGCTGCGGCACCTGCACGCATCCGACCTCGGCTTCTTGGAGTCTTTCCGGGACACCGCGGCCGGACAGAGCGGTACGGTGAACGCGCTGGCGGTATTGTCCCGCGCGGACGAGGTCGGAGCGGGCCGGATCGATGCCCTGCTCTCCGCCCAGGAGATCGCCGCACGCTACCGTCGAGATGGCGCCTTGCGCTCGCTGGCGTTGGGGGTGGTCCCGATTGCCGGCCTGCTGGCGCAAACGGCCCGCAGCCTGAGGCAGGCGGAGTTCTCCGTCCTCAGCGAACTCGCGTCCCTGGACAGGCGGGAGCGGGAGCGTCTCCTGCTGTCCGCCGACCGGTTCGTCCGCCCCGGGGGTCCGCTGACGGCGTCGCCGGAAGCGCGTGCGGACTTGCTGGACCGGTTCGGGGTCTTCGGACTCCGGCTGGCAGCGGCGCTGCTCCGCGGAGGCATCTCGGATCCGACCGTGCTGGCCCACGAACTGGCCCGCCGAAGTGGGCTGGACGAACTGCTGGCCGTGATGACCGGGCAGTTCCAGGCCCGTGCCGGACAGCTGAAAGCCCGCACCGCCCTGATCGGCATCGAAAAGCTGCTGAAGGAACATCCGCGTTCCGGCACGGACGCGGTCGCGGCAACTTTGGAACGGTTGCTCGCCGGCGCCCACGCCTTCCGCGAGCTGCGGCTGCTGGCGGTAGCGCGCACCACGGGGCTGCCGCTGGAAGCGCAATTGGCCGCCGAAGCCGAACGCATGATCGGCGGCGACGGTGTTGCTGCCCATGAGCGGCTGGGACTGTCCAGAGACACGTCCGAGGACGAGCTGCGGGAACACGCCCTGGCGTGCCTGCGACGTTGGCACGCGGTAGCGGCTGATCCACTGCGCGGCCGGGCCGTCGCCGAAGCCTGCCAAACGGTGGTGCGCAGCTGCGAGGAACTGCTGGCCGGGATGCAGCCCGGTTCAGGTGGCCGGGTGGCCGCGCGTCTGGTCCTCGGCTCGGAACCATTGGCCGGCCCCGTGCAGGACGCTGGCGACTACCGCCGCGCCGGCTAGGGCCAGCTGCATCAGCAGTAGGACTCTGATGCCCAGCTCTTGATCGCCGGGGGCCGCCAGGAAGGCATCGGCCATAAGGGTGACTATTCCATGGACAAGCAACATGGCCAGCAGCACAAAGCGCACTTTCCCGTGCCGGCGCAGCAGCACAACCAGCAGCACTGCTTCAACCAGGATGACCAGCGCCAGCAGGCCCAAGGTCCCCCAAAAGACCACCACCGCGAGGGCCTCCACGGTCTCCTGGTCGTCGCCTCGTTCCAGGCCGTTGATGAGCCCGCGCACGTGCTCCAGGACCGCCTCCCGGGCGAAGAACGCGAAGATCCCCGCGATCACCCCGGAAGCGAAACTCAGGATCCACAGGAACCGGACCCTTTTGACGGCAGGCGGCGGCGTCGGGATCGCGCTGATGGGTGCTGGTGTGTGGTCGGACAATGGCGGACGCGGCGGCGCAGGACGTTCCGGTTCGCCGGACAAACTCCCGGTTCCCTGAGCACCAGGCGCCCCCATTCCTGGTTCATGAGACATGCCAGTAATCTAACCGCCGCCCCTTCGGGCCGCAATGGTGCTCCCAATACTTCCGAGGTCTGCTAGCCCACATGGATTCCGGGGCGGCGGGCCGGATCGGGCTCGTTTTGGCGGATGATTTCGCGGACTACGGGCGCTGTGTCCCCCTGTCCCAAGAGCAGATAGCGGAAGAGGTGGCCCAGCGGGTTGCCCTCGGACCAGTCGAAATAGGCGTGAGGTCGGACTCCGGTCGCGTCCCGGACCGCCAAGAGGATGGACGCAATCGCGTTCGGCACAGCGGAACTGTCCGCCCGCAGCACCCGGTACCCATCGACGTCCACGCCGCGGACGCGCAGCACCTTGGTGAAGGCAGACGGGTCAACAATGTCGATCTCGAGGAACAAGACGTCAGCAGTTCCCGGGACGGCATTCATGTACCGTTGGGAGGCCTCTTTGGCGTTGTAATCGGACTGGCTGCCGTGCCCTCGTTTGGCAATGATGTTCAGCGCGCCGTCATAGTCCAGCGAATCGCTGATGAACCGCCGGGCAGTCTCGTCGAACTCGATGCGTTCGGTGCGTAGCTCGGTCGTCCGGGTGACCCGGGAGACCAGCGAGACCGCGACCATGCCGAGGACGAAGAGTCCGCAGATGGCGATGCCGTCCGGCTTTTCCACGATGTTGGCCACCAGGGCATAGAGCAGGACCAAGCTCAGCGCCGCGTAGCCGGCGGCGGCGCTGAGCTTCTGCCGGCGGGCAACGGTGACCGTCACCGCGACGGCCGCCGAGACCATCATGGCCAGAATCCCCGTCGCGTAGGCACCGGCCTGGGCATTGACGTCGGCCCGGAAACCGAGGGTGATCAGGATGCTGACGCCGGTGTAGACCAAGACCACCGGTCGGATGGCCCGGGTCCATTCGGGGGCCATGCCAAATCGGGGCAGATATCGCGGGACAATGTTGATCAGCCCCGCCATGGCCGAGGCTCCGGCGAACCACAGGATCAGGATGGTTGCCGCGTCGTAGAATGTCCCGATTCCTTCGCCAAACATTCCGTGCGCCAGATAGGAGAGGGCTCTGCCGTCAGCGGGGCCACCGGGAGCGTAGGCCGCAGGCGGGACCAGGACCGCCGTGACGAAGCTGCTGCCCACCAGGAAAACGCTCATCACGGCCGCCGCACACGTGAGCAGCTTCCTGCTGTTGTGGATGCGCGAGGCCAACCGCTGGGCCCGGGTTTCGCCGGTAGACGCGACCAGCGGCATCATGCTCACGCCCGTTTCGAATCCGGACAGCCCCAGGACCAGTAAGGGGAAGGCCAGCAGCAGGGACATCGCCAGACTTCCAGGACCTGAGTGCGACGAAGCCACCGCCTGAGTCCAATGGGTGATCAAGTTAGGTTCTTGGGCGATCGCTGCCAGTCCCGCGGTGATGACCACGGCATTCATGACCAGGAACACGGAAACCAGCGGTACGGCAATGGCCACGGCCTCGCTGAATCCTGCAAGGAAGATGCCTCCGAGGATCAGCAGCAGGATGATGGTGACGGGTACGGCGCCGCCGTGCAGGTAGTCCTTGAAGTAGGGGTTTTCGAGCGCGTGGACCGTTGCGTCGGCGGCGGAGAGCGTAATGGTGATGATCCAGGAGGTGGCGATGAAGCCGAGCAGCACCAGGATGACCACCTTCCCCTTCCAGAAGGGCAGCAGCCGGTCAAGCATGGCCACCGAACCCTGTCCGTGCGGACTCTCGGCGGCCACACGCCGGTACAGCGGGAGCATGCCCAGCAGGGTGAGCCCCACGATCATCAACGTGGCCAGGGGCGACAACGGTCCCACAGCGATCAGGGCAATGCCAGGAAGGTAGGAGAGTGTCGAAAAGTAGTCGACGCCGGTCAGGCACACGACCTTCCACCAAGGGTAGGACGCGGTGCCCGGGGCGCTCTCCCGGCCCACTGGCGGGACCTTTTCCTTCACCAGCCAGCGGCTCAGCGGGTGGCGGAGCGGCACCGGGAGACCCGGCCTCGGCACAACGGCTGGGACCGTATGTTCAAGCGACCAACGCACCAGATTCTCCAGTTGCCCCGGCCGGCGGACCCCGGTTTGAGGCCCTGTCGCGGGGCGCTCCCACAGTATAGATCCGTCATGGGCCGGGCACGAGCGTTGCCGGGTCGCTTCAATCTCCCAGCAGGGGCTGTTCGCCCGGCGTCGCCAGGGTGAGGACGGCTTCTTCGATGAGGTCGTGCTCCTCGAGGGCGTGCTCCACCCGGCGCAGCGCCACCGCCACATCGTGCTCGGGCAGGTCGCCGGCCATGTCTACCGCGGCCACCACGTACAGCCGGGAGGGTCCGACGAATTCCATGTGCAGGTAGGTCACCCGGTCCACCTCCGGATGCTGCAACAGCAGATTGATGACGGCGGTGCGCGCCTCGCCGGTCGCGGGTTCACCGACCAGGAACTTTCGGTTACGGTCGATCAGCACTACCGCTATGGTGCCCAGCAGCAGGCCCACCAGAATGGAACCGATGGCGTCCGGGACAGCGGATCCGGTGATGTGATGCAGGGCGACGCCCGAAGCGGCAATGGCAATGCCGATGAGGGCCGCAAAGTCTTCGGCGAACACAGCCCGCAAGGTGGGATTGGAACTGACGACAACGTATTCCAGCGTGTGGCGCCGGTAGAGTCTGGCGCCCTTCCGGGCCTGTCGCAGCGCCTGTACAAAGGAAACCCCTTACAGCACAAACGCGAGCGCCAGCACCACGTAGGCCACGATGAAGTCGCCGGCCGGCTCGGGGTTGGCCAGGACCTGGATGCCGTGCCATACCGAAACGACGGCCCCGGCGGTGAACAGGCCGAAGGCGGCGAACATGGACCAGACATAAGCTTCGCGCCCGTAGCCGAGCGGGTGGCGCGCATCCCGCGGCTTGGTCGACCGGCGCTCGGCGATAAATAAGAAGACTTGGTTCCCGGTATCCGCCCACGAGTGCGCTGCCTCCGCCGTCATCGACGCAGATCCCGTCAGGACCGCCGCGACCGACTTTGCCACCGCCACCAGCGCGTTGGCGCAAAAGGCGATGATGACGGTCAGAACGCTCGACTTCGCCTCCACCTCGCGGGCCGGCATCGTCGCCTTCATGGCCGGATTGGGTTTGCCGGCGCGATCATAGGGCCTCAAGGACCAGCGCCGTGGCAAAGCCCAGCGCCGCGGTGAAGCCGGTGAGGAGGTGATGCTCTTCGAAGGCTTCGGGAATCATGGTGTCGGCGATCATGGCGAGGATGGCGCCGGCCGCAAGCGCATTGATGAAGGCCACGGTCTCGGCCGGGGCGTCTTGGAGCGCAACGTAGCCGATCAGCGCGCTGATGCCGGACAGAACAGCAATTCCGCTCCACACGCCAAAGACATAGCCAGCGCTGCGCCCGGCTTTCTTCATCCCTGCCGTGCTGGAGAGCCCTTCCGGGACATTGGAAATAAAGACCGCCCCCAGCATCGCCGGGCTGACGGTGCCTCCGGCGACCAAGCCCAAACCGAGCACCAGGGACTCCGGAATCCCATCCAGCAGGGCGCCCACGGCGATCGCCGTTCCGCTGCCCGGATCCTCGCCCTCGGCAGGCTGTTGATCGCCGGAGCGTTTTCGATGTTTCGCGCCCTTCCTGGCCAGCAGCACGTTGGCGCCCACAAAGAGGCTGGCGCCGACGAGGAAGCCTTTGATCGTGGCGCCGATCCCGCCGGTTGTCACCGCCTCATCGACCAGTTCGAAGGCGAGAGCCGAGATCAGGACGCCGGCGCCGAACGCCATGATGGTGGAGACGATCTTGGCGGGAAGAGTCCACTTCCAGGCAACAGCACAACCAATCACCAGCGCGGCCCCGCCGAGCAACCCGAAAGTAAACGCGGTCATCCACAAGGGCATTGGCGCTCCTCCCGTCCAGCTCAGGCTAGCGGCGGGATGGCGAAATCGCTACGGCACCATGCCGTGGGCGCAGGGAGGGAGGGGGCCCCGGGTGACGTAAGTCCCGGAGCTTTCGTGATGCTGCCCGGGGCGCAGATGCGCTACTTGCTTGGACGGCCCAATCCGGTCCGCGCCATCGCATCCGCGTAGGCCTCATGCATGACGTCCAGCCATTCCTGCTGGCGTGCCGGCGAACCGGCGAACGCCCGGCCGCTGAGCGCCCGCACCTTGAACGTCTTGAAGCCGCGCCGCCAGAGCAGCGGGTTTTCCGTCTTCAGCAGCAGCGCGGCCAGCCGCTGGGCTTCGGTTCCATGGGCCACCAGCACCGATGCCCGCGGCACCAGCGCCAGCATCCGCAACAGGGGCTTGAGTCCGGCGCTGATCTGGTTCGGCGTCAGCTTGCCGTTGGCTTCACCGGGGGTGAACCACGGGTGCACATTCCAGGGCATGACGCATTCCGGCCGTAGGCCCAGCTGCCACTGCAGCCCAAGCATCCGCGTGGTGGCTTCCTGGTCGCCCGGCCAGATAAAGCCAGTGTCCGATGCCTGCCCGATGTTGGAGTACAGCGACACAATCCGGCATTCGTCGGCGTTGTGGATCGGGTCTACGTACGGGACCTCGGTGCCCGGCTTCTGCTCGCGCAGTTCGTCAATCAGGCGGTTGATGTCGGCGACGCCGGAATCGTACCTGCGGTCCATGAGGTCCTTGTGCTGATCGGATAGTGCCGGGCTGGTCATCGGGGTGCGGGTCTCCTGGAAGGAAGGGGAAATGAACGGTAGGTGAATCGGTCTGCCGAGAACGACGGCGGTGCCCACCTGTGGCGGACGGCCGCCTGCCGCTGAGGGAGGCGGGCTATTGAGCATAGCAACCGAAGCTGGGAGCCTCCTGCTGCCGCGGTGCGGATTCCCGCGGCCGACCTGCCCGCCCTGTGACCAAGATGACCCGGGCGTTAATCCGCGGTGAATTCAATACTGTGCCAACCGCTGGCGCCATTCGGGGCCGGCGGCGCCAGAGATTCCGTCTGCAGCTTGCCGTCGCCATCCCAGGCCCGTACCCGCAGCCTGTGCCGGCCGGCGGAAACATCGTCGCGCCCCACATACCACTGGCGCCACGTGTCCACGGAAGCCTCCGCGGCCAGTTCGGCGTCGGCCCAATCGCCGTCGTCCAACTGCACTTGCACCTTCGAGATGCCCCGGTGCTGCGCCCAAGCCGTCCCCGCGAATGCCATCCGGCCGGCGGCGACGTTGGCCCCGGCGCGCGGCACGTCGATCCGCGAGGCCGTCTTGATGGGCCCATGGTCCGACCAGCCGCGGCTGGTCCAGTACGCAGTCTTGTCCGCAAACCGGGTCACTTCCAGGTCCACCACCCACTTGGTTGCGGACACGTACCCGTACAGCCCCGGCACCACCATCCGCACCGGGAAACCATGCTCCAGTGGCAGGGGCTCGCCGTTCATCCCGATCGCGAGCAACGCGTTGCGCGCATCGGTGAGCACCTCCAGCGGGGTGGAAGCCGTGAACCCGTCGATGCTGGTGGACAGCACCATGTCCGACTCCGGCAGCGGCCGTGCACGCGCCAACAGTTCGCGCAGCGGATAGCCCAGCCAGCGTGCATTCCCCGCCAACCCACCGCCCACCTCATTCGAAACGCAGGTCAGGGTGGTGTAGCTTTCCACCAGATCGGCGTCGAGCAAGTCCTGGAAGTCGATGCTGAAGCCTTCCTCCACCAGTCCGTGAACGCGCAGTGTCCAATCCGCCGGATCCACCGACGGGACAAACAGTGCCGTATCGATGCGGTAGAACTGCGCGTTCGGCGTCACGAACGGAATGGCCCCGTTCACTGGGGCCTGCACCCCTGCCGGCAACGGCTTGGCCGGGCGCGCCGGCGCAGGCAGCCCCAGGGCCTCGCGCACCTGCCGTGCGCCGTTCCGGGCAGCGGAGACCGCGCCGGCCGCAATCCCCATGACGACGGCGGCGCCCGCCATCAGCCCTGCCGTCGCGAGGAATTTTCGGCGCCCCGGATCTGATTCCTGTGCGGCTGCCTCCGGATCGGCTCCCTCTCCTCCGGCCGGGACGGCCGGATTGGGCAGGAGCCGGATCAGCCAGCGCAGGCAGAACAAACTAACCGCGGTGCCCAAGGCGGTTGGAATGGCATCCGCAGGCACTGCCCCGGCCCGGGTGAGGACGCACACCACCATGCCCACGCCCAGCGCCGCCACCACGAGCGCGCCGGCGGTCCAGTTCCGCAGGGCCAGCACGCCGATCCCCGCGGCCAGGATAGTTGCGCCGATTCCCATGGCGATGAACAAAACCAGTTTGTCCGCCGTTGCGAACGTGGAGATGGCAAACTCGGTCAGCCAAGGCGGCGAGAGCTCAACCACGGCGGCGCCCACCGAGCCAAACGGCGAGGCGGCCGGACCGAAGAAGGCCGCGGCCAGTTCCGCCACGGCAAAGAGCACCGCCGCTGACACGATGCTCGCCAACATTGCGGGCACCCACGCCGTCAACACTGCGGCCTTCGACACTGGCGGTGCTGCCATGCCGGTCCTTGCCTTCCATCGGTTCCGGGTCCTGCATCCCCGTAGACACCTCGGACCCTGGTTCGATCATCTACCCGGCATGACCGCAACACAACCACTCCCGGCTGATTCTCCGCCCCGCCGGATTGCGGACTGGTTCACCATGCGCCACGTGGGTTCACCGGGCGTCACGTGGCACGCTGCAAGGGGAGCGCTTCCGCAACTGCGACACAGAGGCAATTTTTGAGCCGAGGATGCGGGCTGTGCGCCCAGGGTGTGAGGCAATGTGGCACCGGGGACACAGTTTCCCGTCCGTTCAGAAGAAATTGGTTGACACTTCAACCATCAGGTGTTATTGTAGATGCATAAGTATGAAGTTCACCTGAGCTTCTGACTCACACTTCAACCAGGAGGCACCACATGGCCGTACAGCTCACCCCAGGAACTTGGAACCTCGATAAGTCCCACACCGAGGTCGGCTTCTCCGTCCGCCACGCCGGCATCAGCAAGGTGCGTGGCCAGTTCACCGATGCCGACGCCACCCTCGTGGTCGGCGACAGCCTGGCCACGTCCTCTGTCGAGGCCGTGGTGAAGACCGCCTCGTTCGACTCCAACGATGACAACCGCGACGCCCACGTCAAGGGCGAGGACTTCTTCAACGTGGAGCAGTACCCGGACATGACCTTCAAGGCCACCAGCGTCGAGGGCAACCCGGAAGAGTTCAAGCTGGCCGGCGAGCTGACCATCAAGGACACCACCAAGCCCGTGGTCTTCGACGTCGAGTTCGGCGGCGTGGCGGTTGACCCGTTCGGTGCGACCCGCGCCGGCTTCTCCGCCACCACCCAGATTTCCCGCAAGGAATTCGGCATCACCTGGAACGCCGCCCTGGAAGCCGGCGGCGTGCTGGTGGGCGACAAGGTCACCATCACGGTGGACTCGGCCTTCGTTCTGCCGTCCAACTAAGTCCCGCGCCACGCAGGCAGGGTCCGGAAGTAGTCCGGACCCTGCCTGCGGCGATTAACCATGCCTCGTTAGCGACGGCCCCTGTCCCGATCCTGGTCGGCTGTCCTGCTCCGGGTTCGGCCTCGCCTGCCGCTAGGCTGGCCTCGTGAAGATCGCGATCCTCGATGACTATCAGGACGTAGCGCTCAGCAGCGCGCCGTGGGAGCAGTTGCCGGAGGGCATCGCCGTCGAACGTTTTACTGACCATCTTGACGACGTCGGTGCCCTCGCCGAGCGCCTGGCCGGCGCGCAGGTCGTGGTCACCATGCGTGAGCGCACGCCGATCACCGCCGAACTGATGGACCGGCTGCCGGACCTCAAACTGGTCACCACTACCGGAATGCGCAACGCCTCGATCGACCTGGACGCGGCGCGCGAGCGCGGGGTGACCGTGTGCGGGACGCAGAAAGGCACCGCGGCACCCGCCGAACTTGCCTGGGCGCTGGTGATGGCGGTGGCGCGGGAGATCCCGCAGAATGACCGGGATGTCCGCGCCGGAATCTGGCAGGCCCGGATGGGAATCGATCTGGACGGGTCAACAATCGGTCTGCTCGGACTCGGCCGGTTGGGCCAGCTGATGGCCGGCTACGCTTCGGCCTTTGGCATGGACGTACTGGCCTGGAGTCCGCATCTGACCACTGAGCGCGCCGCGGAACACGGGGCGCAGCTGGTGTCCAAGGAGGACTTGTTCCGCCGCTCGGACATTGTCAGCATCCACCTGAAGCTCGCGGACTCCACCGCGGGAATCGTCGGCGCCGCGGAGCTGGACCTGCTCGGTCCGGCGGGCCGGCTGGTCAACACCTCGCGCGGCCCGCTGTTGGATGAGGCGGCCTTGGTTGCGGCGCTGGCCGAAGGAAGGATCGCCGGGGCTGCCCTGGATGTTTTTGACGTGGAACCGCTGCCGCAGGACAGTCCGCTGCTCGGCGTGCCCAACCTGATTCTCAGCCCGCACATCGGTTTCGTGACCGTGGAGGCCCACCGGCTCGGCTACACCCAGATGCTCGAGGGCATCCTCGCCTACCTCGACGGCGCACCGATCAACGTCCTGGCCTGACCGCCCCGGCGGGGCAGTGCTGGCGTCCGGCACAACAGGCAGCGCCGAGGCGGGAAGCAGCGCAGGCGCGACGCCGCCGTCGTGCCGTGGGTCAGGCCGGTGCCTCGGCCGGGGCAAGTTCCATGGCGTGTTCCTCCACGTAGTCCAGCGCCAGGCGTACGGCGCCGGCGGCCACAATCGCATCGCCGAATTCGGACACAGCCACGCGCGGAGGGGTTGCGGTGAGCCGGGGGAGTTCGCGGGTGATGGTGGGAAGCAGGGCCGATGCCGAGGCCGCCACCGCGCCGCCGATGACCACTAGTTCGGGGTTGAAGAACGTTCCCAGCACCGCGATCACCCGGGCCATGCGCAGGCCGATCCGTTCCAAGATCCCCTGAGCCACCTCGTCCCCGCGCTCCGCCGCCTCGAAGACGAAGCGCGCCGAGACCCGGCTGGTTCCCGGCCCGACCAGTTCGCGGATCAGCGTTGGCGTGTCCGCGGCGAGGGCCTCGTTGCCCCAGTAACGGGCGAGCCGGGCGATGCCGTCCTGGCTGCCCACCCCGTCCACCAGTTCGAGCGTGCCCACTTCGCCGGCGCCGCCATTGCAGCCGTGCAGCAAACGGCCCGATTCAATCAGCCCGGTGCCCAGTCGCTCGCCGGCCAGCATCACGGCCAGATCGTCGACGGCTGTCCCAACGCCGCTCCAGCGCTCGGCCAGCGCTGCCAGATTCGCATCGTTCTCCAGCAGCACCGGCCAGCCGTAGTCGGCAAATACTTCGGTCTGGAGGCCGATGTCGAAGTGCTCGGACAGCTCGTGCCCGGGGGCCACCTTGCCGTGACGGTCCACCACCGTGGAGACGCCGATGGCTGCGGCCAGCACGGCTGACGGCAGCAGCCCGGCCTCGGTCAGTGCGGTGGCGACAACCTGTTGGATGGTGGCGCGGCGCGAGGCTGCGCTGGCGGGCGGCTTTTCGAACCGCTCGGACACCCTGGCCAGCGTCCGGCCCTTCAGGTCGGCCACCAGCACGGTCGCGGTGGCCATACCCACGTCCATCCCCAGCACGCAGCCGGCCGCCGGGTTGAATTCGAACCGCCGTGCCGGTCTGCCCTTCGTGGTGCCCACCAGTCGTTCACCCGGCAGCTCGCGGACCCAGCCGCGGGCCGCCAGGTCGTCGCAGACCGCGATGGCCGTGGCTCGGGTGAGGCCGGTCGCCGCGATCAAGTCCGTGCCGGTCACCGCGCCGTTCGCCCGCATCACGGACAACACGGCTTTCAGGTTGGCCAGCCGCAGCACTTGCGGAGTGGTGGCTGTGGTGCTCACATCGTTCCCCTTGACCTCGTCAGGCAGCATCAGGATAATAGTAATGGAACATAAATTTAGACGCTAAATAAAAGGAGTTCCCATGGCAGTTCGGGTTGGTATCAATGGTTTCGGGCGGATCGGCCGCAACTACTTCCGGGCCGCCGTGGCGCAGGGAAAACTGGGTTCCGACCTGGAGATCGTGGCCATCAACGACCTCGGCTCGCCGGAGACCCTGGCGCACCTGCTCAAGTACGACTCGGTGGTCGGCCGGCTGGCCGCCGAGGTCAAAGTTGCCGATGGCGACCTGGTGGTGGACGGCAGGGTCATCAAGGTCCTCGCCGAACGCGACCCCGGCAACCTCCCGTGGCGTGAACTCGGCGTGGACATCGTGATCGAATCAACCGGCCGCTTCACCGCCGCAGCCGATGCGGAAAAGCATTTGGTGGCCGGCGCCCGCAAGGTGCTGATTTCCGCCCCGGCCAAGGGTGACGTGCTCAGCGTGGTGATGGGCGTCAATAACGAGGAGTACGACGACGGGGCTCACCACATCGTCTCCAACGCCTCCTGCACCACCAACTGCCTGGCGCCGCTGGCCAAGGTGCTGCACGAGAACTTCGGCATCGAGCAGGGCTTGATGACCACCATCCACGCCTACACCGCGGACCAGAACCTGCAGGACGGCCCGCACCGCGACCTGCGCCGTGCCCGCGCCGCCGCCATCAACATGGTCCCCACCTCCACGGGCGCCGCGAAGGCGATCGGGCAGGTGCTGCCGGAGCTGAAGGGCAAGCTGGACGGGTTTGCCATCCGCGTGCCGGTGCCCACCGGTTCCGCCACCGACCTGACCGTCACGGTGGGACGCGAGGTCAGCGTGGAGGAAGTCAACGGCGCGTTTAAGGCGGCCGCCGCCGACCCCCGGCTGGCCGGCATCCTCACCTACACCGAGGACCCGATCGTCTCCTCGGACATCGTCACCGATCCGGCATCGGCCATCTTCGACTCCGGCCTGACCAAGGTGATGGGCAACCAGGTCAAGGTCATTGGCTGGTACGACAACGAGTGGGGCTACTCCAACCGCCTGGTGGACCTGACTTCCCTGGTGGCGTCCAAGCTCTCCTAACCCCGCTCCCGGACCCCGGTTAACTATTCAGCAGGCGCCCTTTTCAGCCGTGAAAAGGGCGCCTGCTGATTCTTCGATGGGGTGATGGAGTGACGGGGCTAGGGGCAGGGCGGATCCGGCCGGCTCAGGTGTACATCAGCGAACCCGGGGTGGTGAGCAGCTCGCCGGTTTCCAACCAGGTTTTCAGCCCGGACAGGATCATGGGCCAGCCGCCGTACAGCTGCTCGTTGGCACCTTCGCGCAGCTGGTCGTGCGTGACGGTAAGCCGGCAGGAGTCCTCCACCTGCTCGATCTCCCAGGTCACCCGCGATGTGCCCTCGGCGATCACGTCCTCACCCCAGAGCGCGCGCATGGTCTGCACCAATCTGCGCGGCGGGTCCACTTCCAGGTTCTCGCCTTCGCCCAGCGGAGCGTCCGCCCGGGGGTTGGTCATGGTGTAGCCGGAGCCCGGTGTCCAGTCCGTCTCGATCCGGTTGCCGAACGTGTACTTGCTCCTGATCTCGCTGTCCGTGATGGCCTCCCAGAGCTTGTCCGGGGTGGTGCGGATGTAGATCTCAAAGATCTTTTCCATCGGATTTTCCAATCGGGATTTGAGGTCGCTGAGCGCAGCGGCCCATGGCTGTGCATACTTGCTCACCCAGCGGTCGTGGATGAGCCGGATGGGCACCGGATTGAGGAAGTGGAGTTTTTCCCGGCCGCGGCGGCGGGTGACCACCAAGTTGGCCGCTTCCAGCTGCTTCAGGTGCTTCATGACGCCGAAGCGCGTGATGTTGAAGTGCGCTTCGAGCGCGGAGAGGGTTTGCCCGTCCTCGCGGAACAGTTCATCCAGCAGTTCACGCCGGGTGGGATCTGCCAACGCTTTGAACACGGCATCCATAGGCCCCATAATAGGTGACCATATAGTCACATGTCGAGGCTTATCCGCGTCAAAGGTTCGGCTGCAGCACGGCCTTGATCAGCGGCCGTCCGCCGGCGTCGGTGCTGCCGTCCGCGGTTAGCCGCAGCGCTTCCACGGCCCGGTCCATCGGATAGGTCGTGATCAGGCGCTCGCCCAAATCCGGCAGGGTGGCCAGGAAAGCAAGGGCCTGCTCGAAATCCTGCCGGATGGAGATGAAGCTGTGCAGGACGTCAAGGTTCTTGCTGGTCCGGACCACGGGCGCCGGGGCGGTCCCGGTGGCATACATCGCCACCATGACCAGGCGGCCGAGGGGCCGCAGCTCCTCGACGGCCCGGGCCAAATGTATGCCCGCACCGGTCGCCTCAATCCACACATCGTAGGTGTCGGGCTGCTGCCCGGTGGTGCTCCCCAAGCCAAGGCTGGCGGCCAATTCGACTCGAGCCGCGTGCCCGGGACCCTCACGGCCGATCATCGTCACCGTGGCGCCGGCGCGCTGTGCCATCAAACCGGCGAGCAGGCCAATGCTGCGGGTGGTCGAAACCGCCACCCGCTCCCCGGGCTGGATCCGGGCCACAGTGGAGACGGCGCGCCAGGCGATGGACGCAGGCTCGGCCAGAACCGCGGTGGTATCCGGAACCGACTCCGGCACCGGCACCAGATTGCGCCAGGGGACAAGCGCACTCGCGGCTGCCTGGCCGTGCTGGGTCAACCCCAGGCCGGACCGATTGGCGCAAAGGTGCGGCTGGTCCGCCCGGCACGCCGCGCAGTGGCCGCAGCCGACGGTGGAAATCGGCACCACACGGGTCCCCGGCGCGAGCCATTCCGGAACCAGCAGCCCCGTGCGGAGCACCGAGCCGACCGACTCGTGGCCGAGCACCATGCCGAGCGGAACCGTCGCCGCTGCCGGATCGGCGCGGTAGACAATGACGTCCGATCCGCACAACCCGCAGAGGCTGACCCTCAGCTCCACCTCGTCTGCCCCCGGCGCACGGAGCGGGTGGTCCATCAGCCCGACGCCGCCGGGCTCAGCCGAGATGCGCGCCAGGGCGGGATTCATGGCCGGCTGACCGGGCGTCCGGCCGCGTGCAGCTGCCACTTTTCAACCTCCTCGACCACGCGCAGATTCGTTGCTCCGATCTTAACGCCGGGGCGGCCTTAACGCCGGGGCGGCGCATGACGACGACGGCGGCGCTTCGGTGGGCTGCGAAACCCAGCCGAAGCACCGCCGTCGTTGTCTGTTGGATCAGTAACTGGCGGGCGTCCCGGCGGCGCCGTCCCCGTTCGAGGGGAGGTACTTGGCGGCCAGGGCCTCGGAGCCGCGGGCCAGCAGCGCCACGTCGGCGCCGACGCCCACAAAGTCTGCGCCCCACTCCATGTAGCGGCGGGCCGAGGCTTCGGCGAAGGCGTTGACCCCCGCAAACTTGCCGGCCGCCTTGGCAGCCTTCAGTGCCTTCTCCACGCCGGCCACCACCTCGGGGTGCTCCTGCTGGCCGATCACGCCCATCGATGCGGCGAGATCGGACGGGCCGATGAACACGCCGTCCACGCCGTCCACTGCGGCGATCTCGGCGGCGTTCTCCACGGCCTCCGCGGACTCGATCTGCACGATCAGCGTCAGCGTTTCCTCCGCGCGGGTGAGGTAGTCCGGGATCCGGTTCCAGCGGGCCGAGCGGGCCAGCGCGGAACCGACGCCGCGCACGCCGGCCGGCGGGTAGCGGGTGGCTGCCACGGCCGCCCGGGCCTGCTCGGCAGTGTGCACCATCGGGATGATCAGCGTCTGCGCGCCCAGGTCCAGGTACTGCTTGATCAGCACGGTGTCGTTGACCGGCGGCCGGACCACCGGAATGCCGGGGTAACCGCGCACCGCCTGCAGCTGGGCCAGCACGGACTCCAGCCCGTTGGGGGAGTGCTCGGCGTCAATGAAGATCCAGTCGAAGCCGGCGCCGGCGCACAGTTCCGCGATCAACGGCGAGCCGGAGCAGACCCAAATCCCGGCCAGCGGGCGGTCGGCGGCGGCCAACGCGTCCTTGAAGGACGGATCGGGTTCTACTCGAAACGGCATGTGATGGTTCCCAGCTGTCCGTAGTCCGCGAACACGGTGTCGCCTTCGTGCACCCACATGGGGCGGGTGAAGGAGCCGGCCAGAATGGTTTCGCCGGCCTTGAGGTGGTCGCCGTGCGGGGCGATCTTGTTGGCCAGCCAGTAGACGCCGGCGGCCGGGTGGTTGAGCACACCGGCGGCCACGCCGGTCTCCTCCACGGTCTGGTTCTTGTACAGGATGGCGGAGATCCAGCGCAGGTCCACGTCCTGCGGGCGGACCGGGTTGCCGCCGATCACCATGGCGCCCATCGCCGCGTTGTCCGAGATGGTGTCCACGATGGTGCGGCCCTCCATCTCAATCCGGGAGTCCAGGATCTCCAGTGCGGGAACCACGTATTCGGTGGCGTTCAGGACGTCGAAGATGGTGGCGTTGGGGCCCTTGACGTCGCGGTTGAGCACAAACGCCAGTTCCACTTCGATCCGCGGGTGGGTGTACTGGTCCCACTTCACCGTGCAGCCGTTTTCCAGGATCATGTCGTCGAAGATGATCCCGTAGTCCGGTTCGCTGATGCCGGTGGCGTACTGCATCGCCTTGGAGGTCAGCCCGATCTTGCGGCCGGCCAGGGTCCGCCCGGCGGCCTCGCTGCGCTCCCGCCACAGGTTCTGCACCTTGTAGGAGTCCTCAATGGTCATCTCCGGGTACCGGGCGGTCAGCCGTTGCACCGGCGTCCGGGTCCGTCCCGCCTCCACCAGCTCGTCGGCGATGGACTCAATCGTTGACTGGTCAAGCATGCTTGTGGCACCACTTCCTTGTTCCTCGGGCGGCCGCTTACCTGGCCCGAGAGGGCGTTCCGCGGTCCCGGCGCCGCATGGGGAGGGCGCCAGCACCATCTTACGGTGGCGCCTGTCACCCCTTGTAAGTTGGTTACGGCGGAGGGACCAATGCAGCGCCATGCCGTTCATCTGGCCCGGCTGCTGCGCCGCGATCCGTATCCTGCCAGGTGACGGGGGCAACCCCCGGCTAGGGTAGGCAAGTGAACTCCTTCCTCCGCAAGCCCTGGACCGGCCGGATCGGTGCGCTGCTGGGCATCCTGACCATGGCGCTGAGCTTGCGCGCTGCGGTCTCCGCGGTGGGGCCACTGCTGGGGGAACTGGGGCCGGAACTGGGCTTCGACGCGACCACCATTGGTGCGCTCGCCATGCTGCCTCCGCTGGTTTTCGCGGTGGCGGGTTTGTGCACCCCGGCGCTGATCCGCTGGCTCGGGCTGGAGAAGGTGCTGGTGGCGGCCGTGCTGCTGGCGGTTGCCGGACAACTGGGCCGCGCCGCCGTCGACGGAGTCTGGCCCTTTTTGGCCCTCAGCGGGGTGGTGATGGCCGGATATGGAATCGGCAATGTGGTGCTGCCGCCGCTGGTGCGGAAATACTTCCCGGACCGCATTGGGGTGGTCACCGCCGGCTACGTAACGCTGCTGGCGGTGGGCACCGCGATGAGCCCGCAGTTTTCGGTCCCGTTGGCGGATGCGGCCGGCTGGCGGGTATCGCTGGCGCTCTGGGCCTCGGTCAGCGCCGTGGTGCTGATCCCGTGGGCGGTGCAGGCGGCGCGCGACCGCCGGAAAGGCAGGACGTACGACGGCGGTGCCCCGGCTTCAGCGGCTTCCTCGCCTGCCCCCGGGAAGCTGAACCCGTGGCGCTCGCCGGTGGCCTGGGGGCTGGCGATTTTCCTGGCCGGCAACTCCGCGCAGACCTACGTGTACTTCACCTGGTTGCCACCGTACCTGACCGAGCACGGCGTGGACGCCGCGACGGCCGGTTCGGCGTTGGCCTACTTCGCCATCCTGGGGCTGCCCGTCAGCCTGCTGGTGCCCCTGATTGTGCCCCGGCTGAAGCAGCCGATCGCCGCCATCCTGATGTTCACCGGTTGCTGGATCGGCGGGCATGCGGGCCTGCTGCTGTCGCCGGACGCCGGCATCTGGTGGTGGGTCACGCTGTCCGGGCTGGGCCAGGGCACTTTCGCCACCGCACTGCTGATGGTCAACCTGCGCTCGCGCACCACCCACGGCTCGGCCGTGCTGTCCGGCTTCAGCCAGGGCATCGGCTACGCCGGTGCCAGCGTGGCTCCGCTCTTGTTCGGGGTGGTGCACGAGTCCACCGGTTCCTGGACCGCTTCCTTTGCCATGCTGGGCGTCTGCATCGTGGTGATGCTGGTGGGTGCGGTCATGATCAACGGTCCGCGCCGTATTGAGGACCCGCCGGGAGTCGGCCGGAGGCGCAAGGCCTCGCTCCACCCCGTGGGCACCGAGCGACAAGACGCCCGCCGGTAACGCACCAGCAAGGTCCCCTTCCGCCGTCCGCCCACCCGGCCTAGACTCGATTCACTTGATCATGAATCAATTTGTGGCCCCTCCCCGGGCCCGCCTCGGGACCTCAAGACCTGCCGGGACGGGGGCCGTCACGGTTCACTCCTGAGAGGCAACGGCCGATCGGCGGATCGCGGCCGCAAGCCGGCAAGAGGAAGAAGTGCGGCATGCGGATCGCCGTCGATCTTACTAAATGCCAGGGTTACGCCCAGTGCGCCTTTCTCGCCCCGGAGGTCTTCCGCATCCAAGGCGACGAGGCGCTCACGTACGACCCCGACCCGGACGGCGCGCAGCGCACCAAGATCCGGCGGGCCGCCGCCGCGTGTCCGGTCCAGGCCATCACCCTCGAACAGCCGGACGGAGCGAACGGACCGCAGCACTCGGATGCCCGGCAGGGGACGGCCGACCCCGCCGGGGACGGTAAAAACACGTTCAAGAAAACAGGGCGAATCGTCATCGTTGGAGCCTCGCTGACGGGGCTGCACGCGGCGGAGCGGCTGCGCGAAGAAGGCTTCTCCGGCTCGCTGACCTTGGTCGGCGAGGAACCCCACGAGCCCTACGACCGGCCGCCGCTGTCCAAACAGCTCTTGGCCGGGTCGATGCGCTCGGCAGATACCTCGCTGCCCCGCCGCCGGGACATCGACGCCACCTGGCGGCTGGGAGTCGCGGCGACCGGTCTGGACCTGCCGGCGAAGCAAGTCCACCTCGCCGACGGCAGCCGGATTGAATTCGACAAATTGTTGGTCGCCACCGGCCTGCGCTCGCGCCCCTGGCCGAACTCTGCGGAGGCAGCACTGGACGGTGTGTTGACGTTGCGCACGCGGGAGGACGCCTGGAAGCTACGGCAACTCCTAACCGGGCGGCCCCGTCGGGTGCTGGTCATCGGCGCCGGATTCATCGGTTGCGAGGTCGCGTCCGTGTGCCGTGAACTCGGTCTGCCGGTCACCGTCGCGGAGGCCGGGCCGGCCCCGCTCGTTGCTGCCCTCGGCGGCACGATCGGCGCCATCGCCGGTGAGCTGCAGACCGAGAAGGGCGTGGATCTGCGCTGCGGCGTCCGCGTCACTTCCCTCGAAGGCGATGCCGCAGGACAGCTGCGCGGGGCCGTTCTGTCCGACGGGACAACAGTTGAGGCCAACGTGGCGGTCGCCGCGCTGGGCTCCGTGCGCAACGTCGAATGGCTCGCAGATTCCGGGTTGGCATGCGGCGTGTGGGGCGTTGCCTGCGACGCCGGCTGCCGCGCCTTTGACGCGAACGGGCTGGTCACCGATGACGTCTTCGTCGCCGGGGACATAGCGCGGGCCCCACAGCCGATGTACGGCTACCAATTCCTGGCCGTTGAGCACTGGGGCAATGCCATCTCGCAGGCCGAGGTCGCGGCGCACAATATGGTCAGCCGCGAGACCGAACGCTGGCCGCATCTGGCGGTGCCGCAATTCTGGTCGGTGCAATTCGGCACCGAAATCAAGAGCGTCGGGGTTCCCTCGGCCGCCGATGAAGTCGCCGTCGTGCAGGGATCTGTGTCCCAGCGGCGCTTCCTCGCCGTCTACGGCTACAAGGGTCGGATCGTGGCGGCTGTCGCCTTCAACCAGAACAAGTGGCTCGAATTCTACGAACCGTTGATCGAACAGGCGGCGCCCTTCCCGCCGTCGTTCCACCACGTGGACGAGTCGGCCGATGGACACGCCGTGCCGGCTGGCTTTAGGCCGGCGGTCAGCCCGACGCAGGATGCAACCGTCGTGGTGACCGGTCACGACCCCAACGAACGTCGCGCCAGATTGACCCATCCCGCCGCCGGTGACACGCCGTCCCGGAGACCGGCGGAAACCGCCCCGCGATCAAAGGAACATTGACCATGAGCCAAGCCAGCTCCTGGGAGCAGGTCCTCGACTACTCCAACCGGGCCAACCCCTACCCGTTTTACGCTGAGCTCCGCAGGACACCGGTGACGCGGCTGCCGGACGGAACCTACTTGGTCAGCACCTACGCCGAGATTGCCTCGCTGCTGCACGATCCGCGGGTGAGTTCCGAGATCAGCCGCAATCCGTCCGCAGCCGCCGCGGGCGTCTCCGCGGGCGAGGGCGACGGCGCCGACATGACGCCAACGTTCCTGAGCATGGATCCACCCGATCACGATAAGTTTCGCCGGATGACCATGCGCCACTTCGGACCACCCACGACGCCAGGCCGGATCGCCGGGATGGAGCCCCGGATGGAGGAAATCGTCACCGACCTGATCGACAAGATGGCGGGCCGCAGCAGGATCGACGTCGTCGATGAGCTGGCCTATCCGCTGCCGGTCACGGTGATCTGCGAGCTGCTCGGTGTGCCTCCGAGCGATAGGCAGCGCTTCCGGGTCTGGGTGGACATCGCCCTGCAATCCATCGATCCCGGCCTCGATCCCGAAACCCAGCAGAAAAAGCGGGCGGAAGCAGGTGCTGAGCTTCGCGCTTTCATGGAAGAGCTGGTCGAGTCCCGCCGCAAGTCGCCGGGCGACGACATGCTGTCGGCGATGGCCACCGACGACAGCCCGGGAGGCAGCTTGCCGGCAGAGCAGTTGGTGGGCACCGGACTCCTGCTGCTTATTGCCGGACACGAGACCACCGTGAACCTCATCGCCAACGGCGCACTGACCCTGCTCCGCCACCCGCACGAGCTCCAGAGGCTGCGCAACGACCCAGACCTGGCCATCCCGATGGTGGAGGAATTGCTGCGCTACGAGCCGCCCGTGCATTTCGTCCCCTTCCGCACCGCCCTCGACGACATCGACATCGGCGGCACCACCATCCCGGCAGGTGCCTCCTTCACGCTGCTCCTGGCCGCCGCCAACCGCGACCCGGCCCACGTCTCCGACCCCGACCTCTTCATCCCGGACCGGCCCAACAATGGGCATCTGGGCTTCGGCGGCGGCATCCACCTCTGCTTCGGAGCGCCCCTGGCCCGGCTGGAAGCCCAGATCGCCCTCACCGGATTCGCCAGCAGGATCGAGAACCCGAGGCTGGTGGACGACCCTCCGGATTATCGGCCGAGCCCGTTCCTGCGCGGACCTTCCCACCTCCCGGTAGACATCGACGGCATCTCGGGCTAGGTCGATCGGAACGTAGGATGGGTCCGGAAAAGGAGGCCCATCATGGTTCGCCTGCGCATTGCGGCACGGCTGGTGCTGCCAGCCCTCTGGCTCGGCCTGATCATCGGCATTTCGCTGATCGAGGCACCGCTGAAGTTCCAGGCTCCCGGCATCACCATTCCGCTGGGACTGGGCATCGGCCGGCTGGTGTTCACCGCCATGAACATCGTGGAACTGGTCCTCGCCGGGCTGCTGATGCTGTCCCTCATAGGGCAGCGCGTGGACCGCAGGTTCTGGGCCCTGGTGGGTGGCGCCGTCGTCGTGCTGTTGGCCAAGGTGATGGTGATCCGGCCGCTCCTCAACCGCCGGACGGACCTGGTGCTGGCAGGCGCCGACGACGGCGGTTCCGCCCTCCATTACGTGTACATCGCGGCAGACGGCGTCCTGATCGTCCTGCTGGTACTCATGCTCATCGCCGCGGCACGCCGCTGGGTCCCGACGCCGGTTGCCGAACCGGAGCAGCGCCTGAGCTGAGCCCCTGAAGCCGCCGGCTGGCCCAGTTAGTAGTCGCCGGTCACCGCTCGCTGATCACCACTCGCCGTCGAGTGTGTAGGGCCGGGACCACAACGCAATCTGCAGGACCACGGCCTTCAGCCAAGCCTGCATCATCGCATCCACGTCCTGCGCGGAATCACTGCCACGGGAAAGGAAGGGCCGCATGGTGGTGACCACCGGCCCGATCAGCGCGATCAGATGCCGCAGCGGGACAACCTGGGTGGACCCGACGTGGTCGGTGTCGTTCTTGTGTTCGGGGGTGTGGCGCAGGGCGATCTCGTTCTGGTAGTCGAGCCACTCTTGGTCGTAGGGCCTGCTGCAGGTGTCCCGGATCCACTGGCCGAACCGCAGGCGAACCGCCGCCAGATAGTCCTCGATCGGCGGGCCATCGGGCCGGGAAAAGTGGGCCACCAGATGGGGCTGCCCGGCGATGAAGCGGTACCAGACGTCGAGCACGTCCTCCACCTGATCGTCGAGGATCTCGCCGGCACGGCGCAGCATGGCAGCGTCTTCCTCTCCCAGCATGACACTCGCTTTGAGGTCTTCGAGCTCGGCCAAAGTGACCGGTGAATGGGACACCGTGCCGTACTCATAGCCCGGAATGCTTGAACCGCCTGATGCATGGACCGACATGGCAGTGCCTCCACTGAAGGGAATGGCGCACGGCGCCCTGAACGGCCATTAATACTCCGCGGCGCGGGTACGGTCAACGAGTCAGTTTCCGAAGGCCGGCGGAGCGACTTCGTCGGGCCGGGCGTCTTGCTCCTTCTTGCTGCGCTCGGCCGGCACGGTGACGATGATCGAGGCGATAGCGATCACGACCATGAACACATTGAACAGCAGCCCCACAGCTCCGCCGAAGCGCAGCGCCACGTTGTCCTGCCGGCCAATGAACAGCCCCCAGGACTGGATAATTTCAGGGTTCACCGCCTGGGCGGCCACGTACAGGGCAGCGGAAATGGCGACACCGATGGCGTTGCCCAGCGAGGACGCCATTTTGTAGATGCCGGAGGCCGCGCCGACCTGGGCATCCGGGACGTTGGACAGGGCAGCATCGGTGGACGGGGTGGCGTAGAAGCCCAGGCCCACGCCGAAGAGCGTGAACCCGATGAACGTGAGCACGATGTATTGCCCGATGAGCAGGAAGGTGGTGGAGCACAGCAAAATGCCGACGCCGGTGATCATGCTGCCCCACAGCATCGGTTTCTTAGGACCGAACCGCTGCAGCAGTTTCTCGCCGACGCGGATGGTGGCCAGAATGGCGATTAGATAGCCGAGCGTCAGGAGGCCCGACTGCAGCGAATTCATGCCGGCGGCCACCTGTACCAGTCCCAGCGAGACGATCAGGGTGCCCGCGGCGCCATTGAGCAGGAAGTTGGACAACGTGGCGCCGGTGAAGGTGCCGTTGCTGAAGAGCTTCAGGTCCACGAAGGCGAAGCTGCGGCGGCTCTCAATCTGCAGGAAGAGCAGGCCGAACACCACGAACGCGGCCACCAGGCCCAGACCGGCCCAGCTGAACCAGCCGATGGCCGGGCCCTGAGAGATGTAGATGTTGATCGCCACCAGCATCACGATGAAGCAGGCCAGGCCGGACCAGTCGAAGTGGCGCTCGCCGGCGTCGAGGTCGGCCGGGGCACGTGATTCCGGCGTGCCGCGGAGCAGGAACAGCGCCAGCACGGACAGCACGATTGAGATCCAGAAGATGGACCGCCAGCCCAGGAAGGAGGAGGCCATCAACCCGCCGAACAGTGCGCAGAAACCGGATCCGCCCCAGGAACCGATGGACCAAAACGACAGTGCACGTTGCCGGTCTTTGCCCTCGTAGTAGCTCTTAATCAGCGCCATGGTCGAGGGCATGATGCACGCCGCGGACAAGCCTTGGATGGCGCGGCCGCCCAGCAGCATGACCGTGGTCAGCCCGCCGAGGTTTTCCGGCGTCAGCGCGATCAGCAGCGAGCCCAGGATGCTCAGGTAGATACCGATGTACATGATCCTTACCCGGCCGATCCGGTCGGCGAGCCCTCCGGCGACGACGATGAAGATGCCGGAAAACAGCGACGTGATCGATACGGCCAGGTTTGCCAGCGTCTGTTCGACGCCGAGCTGGTCCTTTATACCGGGGATGACGTTGAGCAGTGTCTGGGCGAAGAGCCAGAAATTGATGACGGCCAAGACGATGCCCAGCAGCCACTTGTCGGTTGGTTTCCAATCGGTCCGAACGGGGACCGACGTTGAGGAGGTCATGGGACCTAGCCCTTACTGTGCCAAGTACGCCAGAGCGGCCACGGCCTGCGCCTGGGTGGCGACCGAGAGGGTCGGGTCGATGGCGGGAGCGAAGAATGGTGAATGGTTCGCCGGGATGTCCTGGGAGAAGGTGCCCTTCTCTACCGCAGCGCGGTAGGTTTCGGGCGGGACGGAACCGACGGTCCAGTACGTGTACGGCACGCCGAACGCGTCCGGTAGCCTGCTGAAGTCTTCGGAGGCGGTGTTGGGGCCGGTGTGGAAGACTTGGTCGCCGCCAAAGTGCTTGGTGAAGGCCGCGGTGATCTTCTGGGTGGTTTCGGCGTCGTTATCGGTCAGTGGGAACTGGTCGTAGTATTCGAACTCCGCATCGCGGGGCGAGCCGGAGGCCGAACATTCGCCGCGGACAATCCGCTCGATCGAGGTCATGATCCGTTTTCGGAGCCCCATATCGTAGGTGCGCAGGTTCAGCAGCAGCTCCGCTCGGTCCGGAATGATGTTGGACTTGGTGCCGGCGTTGGAAGCCCCCACCGTCACCACGGCAAACTCGCCGGGCTCGGTCTCGCGTGACACGATGGTTTGCAGCCGCAGCACGATCGACGCGGCCAGCACCACCGGATCCACGGCGTTGTGCGGCATCGAACCGTGGGCGCCCCGGCCGTAGACGGTGATTTTGAGCGAGTCGCCGGCGGAAAGGATGGGTCCGGCGGTGGTGCCGACCTTGCCGGCCTCGGTGGTCATCACGTGCTGACCGAAGGCCACATCGGGCTTGGGCAGCTTGGCAACCAGGCCATCGTCGACCATCGCCTGCGCTCCGGCTGCCGTTTCCTCTCCGGGCTGGAAGAGCGCCACATGGGTTCCGGCCCAGCCGTCGCGGTGGGCTGCCATGAGCTTCGCCGCGCCCAGCAGGGCCGTGATGTGCATGTCGTGGCCGCAGGCGTGCATCACGCCTTCATTTTCGGAGGCGTAGTCCAGCCCGGTGGCCTCGGTGACCGGAAGCGCATCAATGTCCGCCCGTGATAGCACCGTGCGGCCCGACCCGTTGTCCAAGACGCCGACAACGCCGGTGCCACCGATCCGCAGGACCTGGTAGCCGAAGCCGGTCAGCTCCTGCTCGATCCGATCGGCCGTGCGGTGTTCTTCCATGCTGAGCTCGGGGTGCCGGTGCAGTTCCTTGTACAGGTCCCGTTGCCAGTCCAGTCCTTGCTCGAGGGACGTGAAAACGTCATCCGCGATCGCCATAGTGCGCTCTTCTCCTCCGCCGGCACGGGAAGCGCGGGCACGCGGCTCCCGGAGGCGCGGTTTCCCTTAACGTAGACCCGGGCTTGCCTCCACACAACGACGCCGGTGCCTTGGTGGGGTGCGAAACCCCACCTTGGCACCGGCGTCGTGATGGCGGACGTCAGTCGGCCAGGTACAGCGTGAGACGGTCAGGCTGGCGAGCTACAGCGCCGACCGTCGGGATTAGAACGGGTAGTTGGCGATTTCCGGGCGGACGGTGAGCCACTGGGTTTCGGTGAAGGATTCCATGTTGGCCTGGTGGCCGCCGATCCGGGAGCCGTTGCCGGAGTTCTTGGTGCCGCCGAACGGGGCGTTGGCTTCGTCGGAGACGGTTTGTTCGTTGATGTGGACCTTGCCGGAGTCCACCCGGTCGGCGACCTGCATGGCCAGTCCGACGTCGCCGAGGATGGACAGCGAGAGCCCGTACTCGTTGGCGTTGGCCAGTTCCACGGCTTCGTCGATGGTGGAAAACTTGATCACCGGGGCGACCGGGCCGAAGATTTCGTCCTTCCAGGCGGTGTTCTCCGGGTCGAGGTCGGCGAGCACGGTGGGGGAGTAGAACGGGCCCTCGTTGGTGCCGCCGGCGGCCAGTCGGGCTCCGGCGGCGACCGCGTCCTGCACGATGGAGTCGATGCGCTTGAGCTGGTTCTCGTCGATGATCGGGCCGAGGGCGACGGCGCCGGTCTTCGGGTCGCCGACGGGCAGGTTCTTGGCCTTTTCGGCTAGCGCGGCGACGTAGTCCTCGTAGATGTCTTCGTGGACGATGTGCCGGCCGGTGGTCATGCAGATCTGGCCCTGGTGCATGAACGAGCCGAACGCGGCGGCGGACGCGGCCTTGGCCAGGTCGGCGCCGGGCAGCACGATCATGGCGTTGTTTCCGCCCAGTTCCAGGTGGGCGCGCTTGAGGTTGCGGGCGGCGGATTCGCCGATCTTCCGGCCGGCGGCGGTGGAGCCGGTGAAGGAGATGACCCGGACCTCGGGGGCCTCGACCACGGCGGCGCCGATGTCCGCGCCGCCGGGCAGCAGGGACAGCAGTCCGGCGGGCAGGCCGGCTTCCTCGAAGATGCGCATCAGGGTCACGCCGCCGCAGACGGCGGTGCGGGGGTCGGGCTTGAGCAGCACCGCGTTGCACAGTGCCAGCGCCGGGGCGACCGCGCGGATGGAAAGGATCAGCGGGAAGTTGAACGGCGCGATCACGCTGACCACGCCGACCGGGCGGCGGCGGGCGAAGGACCAGCGGTCCTCGTTGGAGGTCAGCACGTCGCCGGCCGGCAGCGAGGGCAGCGCGGCGGCTTCGTAGCATTCGTTGGCTGCGATGTGGGTTTCCAGCCCGGCCTTGGGGCCGATGCCGCCGGATTCGCGGACGATCCAGGACTGGATCTCCTCGGCGTGTTCTTCCCAGAGCGCGCCGGCGCGGCGCAGCACCGCGGCGCGTTCTTCGGGTTGGCGGGCGGCCCATTCCTTCTGCGCGGCGGCGGCAACGGCCGCTGCCTCGTGCACGTCCTCGACCGAGGCTACGCCGTAGGTGCCCAGCGTGTCGCCGGTGGCCGGTTCCACGGAGGCAGCAGTGCCGGCACCGCCGTCGCGCCAGCCGTTGAGGTAGATCTTGCCCTCCCACAGGGAGGCATCAAGCAGGGACATGTCCCGTCCTTTCAATGATGGGTAGGTTCGTTTCGGCCGCCGCGCGGCGGGCCAAGGGCATACGTCAGGAGGTCGTTTTCAGCACGGCCTTGATGGTGCCGCCCGAGGTGGAGTCGGCGACGGCAGTGTCGATCTGGTCGAAGTTGTAGTACTTCACCAGCTTGTCGAACGGGAACCGGCCGACCTTGTACAGCGCGATCAGGCCGGGGATCAGCTGTGCGGAGGTGCTGGAACCGCCCAGCGTGCCGATGATGCGCTTGCCCCAGAGCGTGCGAAGGTGGTCTACCGAGAACCGCGCCTCTGCGGGCGCCCCGCCGATCAGGATCAGCGTGCCCAGCATGCCCACCGCCTCGGCGGCTTCCTCCAGCACCTTGATGTTTCCGGTGCACTCCAGCACGTAGTCGGCCGGGCCGCCGCAAATCCGTTGGATCTCCTCCAGCGGATTGGTCTGGCCCGAGTTGATGGTGTGCGTGGCACCGAGCTCGCGCGCCAGTTCCAGCCGCGAATCGTGCAGGTCAATGGCGATGATGGTGGCCGCCGGCGTGTTCTTCGCGGCCATGACGGCTGCCAGGCCCACCGCACCCGCGCCGTAGACCACCAGCGACTGGCCCGGCTCCGGCTTGGCCGTGTTAAAGACCGCGCCCGCGCCGGTGGTGATGCCGCAGGCCAGCGGTCCCACCAGCTCCAACGGAATGTCCTGATCCACCTTCACCAGCGACGTTGCCAGCGCCAGCGAATAGTCCGCGAAGGAGGACTGCCCGAAGAAGTGGCCGGAAATCTGGCTGCCGTCGGCCCGCGTGTACGCGGACGTCCTCGCGTCCGGCCCCTTGAACCGGCTGCCGCTGACCAGTGCCTCACCCAGCCGCAGGCAGTAGCGGTGCTCGCCGCGCAGGCAGTTCTTGCACTCGCCGCAGTACGGCCAGCCCATGATCACGTGGTCGCCCACGGCAACGTTGGTTACGCCGGCGCCGATCGCCTCCACCACGCCGGAGCCTTCATGGCCCAGCACGCCCGGCAGTGGCAGCGGCATGTCCCCGGCCTGGGTGATCAGGTCCGTGTGGCACAGCCCGACGGCGGCCACCTTCACCAGCACTTCGCCCGGCCCGGGCGCATCCAACTCCAGCTGCTCGGGCACGAACGGGGCGTTCTTCTCCTCGACTACCAGCGCATTGATTCTCATGTTCTGCTCCTAACCCTGCGAGATTTTGTTGATACATCGATCAGTAGTCCAACGGGCGACGGCGGTGCAAACCTTCCGGTGTGGCGGCGCCGTGGGTGACTCCCGGTTTCGGCGGTGTCCGCTGGGTGGGTTCCCTGTCTATCGCAGGGTTGGCGGGGTCGTCCATGGTTGGTTGAGGCGGTAGCCGACGGGGAAGAGTTGGATGCCGGTTTTGTTGGTGATGGTGCCCCAGAGGCCGCGGGGGAGCCAGATGGCTCCGGCGACGCCGATGGCGCCGAGGATGATCAGGTACCAGGAGCCGTAGCCGGCGAGCAGTTGTTGGAGTGCGTAGAAGACGATGGCTCCCAGCAGTGGTCCTTCGAGGTAGCCGATGCCGCCGATGATGACGATGAAGATCATGTAGGCGGACCATTGGACGGAGAAGATGGCGTTGGGTTGGACGCTGAGCGAGTCGATGATCAGGATGCCGCCGGCAGCGCCGCAGCCGGCGGCGGAGACCAGATAGACCAGGCGTTTGGACCAGGTCACGTCGACGCCGTTGGCGCGGGCGGCTGTTTCGTCATCGCGCACCGCGGTCAGGGCCAGTCCGGTGCGGCCGCGCATGAGCAGGTAGCAGCCCAGGATGGTCAGGGCGGCCAGGGCGAGGGCAGCCCAGTAGGTCAGTGCCCCGCGGAGCACGGGGTCGATGCCGGCCAGGCCGGGCAGGGACATGCCGGAGGGTCCGCCGAGGTTGTCGAAGCGGATGATGATGAGCCGGTAGACCTCGGCGATGACCCAGGTGCCGACGGCGAAGTAGTCGCCGCGCAGGCGGAAGGCCAGCCAGGACGTGGGGATGGCGAATACCGCGCAGGTCAGGGCCGCCAGCGGCAGCGCGACGAACGGGTTCATGCCCATGTTGGCGAAGGCGAGGACTGTGTAGGCGCCCACGCCGACGAAGGCCTGCTGGCCGATCGAGACCATGCCGCCGAAGCCGGCGAGCAGGTTCCACATGCTGGCCATGATCAGCAGCACGAAGAAGGTGACCATGGAGCTGGTGGTGCCGGCGAACGCGATGTAGGGCAGCGCGGCGAGGACGATGACGGCCAGTGCCAGGACTGCGGCGCTGGCCTTGGAGGCGCGCCCGGCGCGGGTGACCAGGGCACCGGTGAGGGGAGGAGCGCCGGCCGCGGCGGCCGGTCCCGGCGTCGTGCCGGGTTTGGTGGGGTTGTGTTTGGTGGGCGGGGTGGTGTGTGCCACGGGTCAGACCGTCCTTTGCGGGATCAGGCCCTGCGGGCGGAAGGCGAGCACGGCGAGGAAGACCAGGTGTCCGGCCAGGATGGTGAAGGAGGGGTCCAGGTGCGCGGCGAAGGCCTGGGTCAGGCCGAGGACGGCGCCGCCGGCCAAGGTGCCCCAGAGCGAGCCGAGTCCGCCGATGACCACGGCTTCAAACGCGAAGATCAGCTGGGTGGGTCCCAGCGACGGGTCGAAGGAGGACCGTGCGCCGGACATGATGCCGGCCAGTGCCACCGTGCCGAACGCGATGGCGGTGGCGATCGCGTACAGGTGCTTGGAGTTGGCGCCGACCAGCGAGGCGGTGTCGGCGTCGTCGGAGACCGCGCGCATCATTTTGCCGGTCCGGGTGCGGGAGAGGAAGAGCTGCACGCCGGCGATCACCACCACGGCCAGGACCAGGGTGAGCAGGCCCAGGTAGGAGATGGAGAGCTGGTTGTTGAGGTGGAACGCGCCGGTGTTCAGGGCGCCCATGTCGATGGTGCGCGTGTCCGCGGAGAAGCCTTGCAGCAGCGCGTTCTGGATGATGATGGAGAGCCCGAACGTGACCAGCAGGGTGGAGAGCGGGCCGGCCTTGAGGCTGCGGCTGAACAGGCTGCGGTGGATGCCGTAGCCGATCATCGCGAAGAGGGGCAGGGTGATCAGCACGACCAGCCAGAGCGGGAACATGGTGCCGCCCAGGAGCACCAGGACCAGATAGGCGGCGACCACGGCCAGGTCGCCGTGGGCCAGGTTCACCATGCGCATGACGCCGAACATGATGGACAGGCCGGCGGCGAACAGGGCGTAGAGGCCGCCGAGCATCAGCCCCTGCACCAGGGTATTGAGCAGATCCATGGGGTAGTCAGTTTCCTTCCGTGCCGCCGCCGGCATGGGCCAAGCCGAAGTAGGCCTGTTCCACCTGGGCGGGGGTCAGATCGTGCGGGCGGCCGGAGAGCACGGTGCGGCCCTCGAGCAGGCAATGCACCAGGTCGGCGGCGGCCAGGGCCTGGGAGACGTCCTGTTCGACCAGCAGCACGGCGGTGCCGCGCTCGACGATCTGTGGCAGGAGCGCGTACATCTGCTTGACCACGGACGGGGCCAGGCCGAGGGAGAGTTCGTCGATCAGCAGCACCCGGGGGTTGGCCACCAGGGCCCGGCCGATGGCGACGGCCTGCTGCTGGCCGCCGGAGAGCGAGGCGGAGTTCTGCCGGGAGCGTTCGCGCATCCAGGGGAACAGGTCCATCACCGCGTCCACGTTCCACGGGCCGGTGCCGGCACGGTAGGCGCCGGTTTCCAGGTTTTCCTGCACGGTCAGCGACTTGAACAGCCGGCGGCCTTCGGGCACCAGGCAGATGCCCTGGGCCACCCGGCGGTGGGCGGGCAGCCCGGTGATGTCCTTGCCGTTCAGCCGGATGGTTCCGGCCGTGGGTGGGTGCGATCCGGCGATGGCCCGCATCAGGGTGGACTTGCCGGCACCGTTGGCGCCGATCACCGCCACCGTGGCACCGGGTTGCACGGACAGGCTGAAGCCGCGCACGGCGTGCAGTTGGCCGTGGTGGACGTCCAGGTTCTCAACTTCCAGCAGCGTCATCGCGCCGCCTCCTCTCCAGGGTCGCCGGCCTCGCGAGCCGACGTCGGCTCGCAGCCTTCCGCTGCGCCGCCTTCCGACGCCGGCGTCTGGCCGTCGGCCGCGTTGCCGGCCGGTTCCTCGTCCAGAACCGTGACGGTCTCGGGGCCGGAACCGAAGTACAGTTCCAGCACCTGCGGATCGGCCAGCACGGTGGCGGGGTCGCCGTCGGCGATGAAGCGTCCGCCGGCCAAACAGAGCAATCGGTCCACGGATTTCACCAGGGCGTGGACCACATGTTCGATCCAGACCACTGCCACGCCGCGGGCCTTGACCCGGCCGATCAGCTCGACCAGTTCCAGCACTTCGGGCTCGGTCAACCCGCCGGCGACCTCGTCCAGCAGCAGCAGCTTGGGGTCGGTGGCCAGCCCGCGAGCTACTTCGAGCCGCTTGCGCTGTAGCAGCGACAGGGAGCCGGCGCGCTGGTTCGCCGCGGCGGCCAGGCCGCATTCGGCCAGCACCTCGGCGGCCTGCTGCTGCGCGGTACGGCCGTGCAGGCCGCCGCCCTGGGCTGCCGCCACCAAGACGTTCTCGAAAACGGTCATTCCCTCGAAGGGGCGCGGCACCTGGTAGGTGCGGCCGATGCCGGCCCGGCAGCGTTGGTGCGCCGGGCGGGAGGTGACATTCTCGCCGTCGAAGGCGACCCGGCCGGCGTCGGGCTTGAGGTCCCCGGAGACCATCGCGAACAGCGAGGATTTGCCGGCACCGTTGGGGCCGACGATGCCTACGGACTCGCCTTCCGCAACGGTGAGGTCAAGCGCTTCGGCCACTACTACCTGGCCGAAGCGCTTGTCCAGTCCGGACAATTGGAGCAAAGCGGTCACGCGTTGGTCGCCTCCAGGTCGCCGCCGACGGGGACGTCCGGGTTGGGGGTGTTGTCCACAATGGTGATGTCCCAGTCGAACTTGGTGCCCTTGCGCCACTGGCCGCCCACCGGGTGCTGTATGGCGATGCCCGGCTCGGGTCCCTTGGTGAAGTCCAGCGGGCCGGACATACCCACGGTGTTCATGTTGCGCAGCTTGTCCGCCACATCGTCGCGGTCCTTCGGATCGCTGGCTTGCTTGAAGCCTTCCACCGCCAGCTCGAACAAGGAGTAGACAGAGCCCAGCGCCTGGGTCCACTGGTTGCCGGTTTCCTCGGCGAACCCATCTCCGAGCTGCTTTGCGGTAGTGCCGTCCAAGGAGGACTTGTACGGGTGGAACGGGCTCCACCAGATGTCGGTGGCGATGTTGTTGGAGAGCTTGCCCAGTGCCTCGGCCTCCGACGGGAACAGCATCACCTTGGCCACGGTGGCCAGCTTCGGCCGGTAGTCCTGCTGCGCGGCCTGCTTCCAGAAGGTCTGGAAGTCCGGCGGAATCGGCGTGCAGGTGAAAAGCTCCGCGTCGGCGCCCTTGAACTTGGCAATCTGCGAGCTGAAGTCGCTGGCCCCGTTCTGGTAGGCGCCGCCGTCGACCATCTTGAAGCCCTGGGCCTCGGCCAGCGGGGTCAGGCCCTTGCGGAAGGCGTTGGCGTCCGTATCGTCCGGCCACAGGGCCGCAACGTTCTGGTTCGCCACGTCCATCCGCTTCCACATCGGGACGAAGCAGTCGGCGAATTCCTGCATGCCGAAGAAGAACAGGGTGGTGTACTTGAAGCCCTCGCCGGAGACGCCGCCGCGGCCGTGGAACCACGCCTCCCACGGGGCGATCGTGGTGATGTTCGGAATGCCGGACGCTTCACACTGATCGGCGACCGGGTTGGTGGTGTCCGGTGTGCCGGAGCCCACCACAATGTCCACCTGGTCCTGGGTGATCAGTTCCTTGGTCACCGCGGTGGCCCGGGTGGAACTGGACTGAGTGTCCTTGACGACGATTTCGATCTTCCGGGTGGATCCGCCGGCCTTGAAGCCATTGGCCAGCGCCTTCTGGACCTGCTGGACCACGTATTTGTCCGCGCTGGCAAAGCTGGCCAGCGGGCCGGTCTGTGGGCTGACGAAACCGATCTTCAGTACGTCGCTGGAGCCGCCGCCCGAACCTTTGAGGCCGCCACAGGCCGTGAGCGTGGAGGCGCCGCCGATGGCGGCGGCGCTCAGGCCCAGGACCTTGAGCAACTGGCGGCGGTCCATGCCGCCAACGATCGTTTTGGACATACAGGTCTCCTTTGACGCACAGAGCTTGAACGGGGGTGCCGGACACGACCCGGCGTAGCCGTCGAATGAACAAGAACCATTCTTGAATGAACACCGGCCACACCCAAGATATGGTGCAGATCACCCTAGCGTCAAATGGTCTGGATCACATTCGCGTCACGACGCTGACGGGCCATTTCAGGGGGCGGGACCCGGACGGGGACTGTCGAAAGCTCAGCCGTTGTCTGGTGGCGGAACTTCTTTCAGCGCCGTGGTCCGGGGGAAGGTGTGCACGATCCACAGGGTGCAGTCGCCGCCCTCCGCCTGCCAGCGGTGGGACTGGTCGGCAAGGTAGGTGACGTAGGTGCCGGCGTGGACCAGTACTTCCTGTCCAATAGGTCCCAGGCGGATGGAGCCGGTCCGAATGAACACATGCTCGCGCGTGCCCGGACCGTGCGAGACGGATAGTTGTATTTTTCCGTGGTGGAATGTCTTGGCATGGATTTCCACCGTTCCGGCGCCGACCAACTGGCGGCGCAACACACGGCCGACGGCGGCTTCATCGGTGATTTCCTCGCCTTCGCCGTCCAGCATGATTTCAACGGCGGGGGCCTGCGGCGGCGACAGCAGTTCGGTGACATGGATGTCGAAGGTCTGCGCGATCGCCTGCAGAGTCTCGATATTAGCGTTCGTTTGGGCCCGCTCCACCTTGAACAGGGTTCCCTTGGCCACGCCTGACTTTTCGCCCAGCTGGGACAGCGACATCCCATGGACATCGCGCAGCCGGCGGACGTTGGCAGCCAGGTGCTCCAAAAGCTCACTCATGGAAACATTCTGCACTACGCATGAAAGCTGTACATTCACACTGTGAGCCTGCTGAGGCGTGAGGATAAGGACTGGTGGGACTGGCTGTTCATCGCCGGGGTGATCCTCAAGGGACTGGACGGTGCAGTCGAAATCATCGGCGGCCTGCTGCTGCTGGTGGCAGATCCAGCCCAGATCCACAGTCTTGTCCTGCGGCTGACCCAGCCCGAGCTCGCCGAAGACCCGAAGGACTTCATTGCCACCCATTTGCTGCATGCGTCCGGCAGCTTGACCGGCAGCGCGATAGCCTACGCGGCCGTCTACCTGCTGGTGCACGGTGCGGTGAAGGTCGTGCTGGTGACGGCCGTGCTGCTGAATAAGCTCTGGGCCTATCCGTGGATGATCGGGGTCCTGCTGGCGTTTATCGGCTACCAGCTCTACGAGCTCGCGGTCTCGCCCACGCTGGGCCTGGTTGCCCTGACCGTCTTCGACGCACTGGTCGCGGTGCTGACCTTGCACGAATACCGCCGCCAGCGGGAACGCCGCTTCGCCTGAGCGCCAGCAGCGCGCTACGCCGTGGTGCCGATTTCCCGTTCCATGTCAGCGATGCTCAGCACCCGGCCGAAAAACGTCCCGACGGCGTCCAGCGTGGCGGCTTGGGCTGCCTCGGACCGGCCCCCGGTAGCGTCCGACAGGAACGCCACTTTGTAGTCGTTCATGTAGGCGCTTCGGGCAGTGGATTCGCAGCAAACTTCGGTCAGCGTGCCGACGATGATCACCGTGTCCACCTTGTTTAGCCCGCGGATGGTGGCCAACACGCTCTTGAGCGGAGTGTTGTGGAACGCGTCGTAACGGTGCTTGTCCAGCACGTAGTCGTCGCCTTCGGGCTTCAGTTCCTCGACAACTTCCACGCCGTTGGTTCCGCGGCGCATGCCCACCGTCTGCAGCCGCTGGTTGTAGGTGGTCTCCAATGGCGACACATCGAACGAGTCCAGCAGCACGTGCCTGGTGTAGATCACCGGGATGGCGGCCTGCCGGCAAGCGGCGACGGCGGTCACCATCTCGGGCAGCCGCTTGCGTGCCATCGGCACCTCCATCGGCGCGCCTTCCAGCACAAAGTCGTTCTGCATATCGATCACCAGCAGCGCGGACCTGGCCGGATCAATACTCCACATGGTGCCCCCTGGTGAGGTTCTGGCCGGCGTGCGGCAGCTGACTGGACTTGAGACCTAGGTTACATGGCCCGCACGGTGCGGCCGGCAGTGTGTGACGGGGAGGGCGACGGCAGGGGCTACGCCTGCACGTCCAACTCCCGCCGTGCGGCGGCGGCGGCTTTCCGCGTCCGGTCGGCGGTCTTGGCAGCAGACACCAGATCTTCCTCGGCCGCTTCGATCTTCCGGTCCGTGGAAGCTACCTCACGCTTCAGATCCTCGATGCGCTGTTTCAGTTCAGACAGTTCGCCGGCGAGTGCGTCGCGGCGGTTCTGCAGTTGGTCCAGCTTGTCCAAGACTTTCTGTTCTTTGGCCTCGGCGTCAGCTTTGCGCTGCTCGGCCTTCTCCACCTCGGCACGTGCCGCAAGGCGCCGCCGCTCCGCCTCCTCGGCTTCCTGTTTGGCGGCGCGGGCTGCCCGGGTCGCCCGGCGTTCGGCGAGCTCGTCCCGTGCCGGAGTCTTTGCGCTGCGGCGGGGCGGGGGAGCGGGCGCCGCGGGCGAGCCGACGGCTTCCGGCACGGCGACGATCCCGTCCAAGTCCACCGGGTCCAGCCCGGTCGAAGAGAACGACTCGGTGAGCAGGCCGCTGGCCAGCGCAGCCCCCGCTAGTGGGTCGGACATCGCGGCCCGCAGCGTCTGCTCCACTTCGGTGGCGACGGCCTGGCTGACTGGATGGCCCAGTTCGTCGGCCAACTGGCGGCCGCTCAAAGCCATGGCGGACAGAAGCCCGCGGCGCTGATCGCCCAGCGTCCGCATCTGACCGGGGTCCAGTTCCTGCTGCGCCTGGCTCATCGCCGCCCCCAGTTCGATGACCCCGTCGATCTCGTCGCGGCGGTGGCGCGCCATCATGTTGAGCAGCCACGCGGCCGCCGTCGGTTTTGGCAGGCCGCGCAACCGGGCTGCCAGAGCCTTGTCTCCGTCCTGCGCGGCTTCCTTGGCTTTCGCGTTGCGGGCAGCGGTGAACTCACCGGGCAGCAGCGCATATAGCTCCCGCGCCGCGCTCTCCAGGTCCATGCGGCCTAGCCTAATCGGACCTGCCCCCGGCGCCTTTCAGGCACGGCGCAGTTGCCTACCGGGATTTCCGAGTCTCCCTGTCGTTGGCCTTGCGCAGCGCCTCGACCAGTTCGGACTTGTCCATCTTCGACCGGCCGGGAACGTCGAGCTTTTTCGCCAGCTCGTAGAGGTGCTCCTTGGAGGCGTTTTCGTCCACTCCTCCCTTGGTCTCCCTCGAGGTGTTCTTGCCGCCCTGGGCCTGCTTGTCCGAGGGGCCGTACTTATCCTTCGGCTCCCAGTGATCGCCCACTTTTTCATGCGTGTGCTTGAGCGCGCTGTAGGCCACGCGGTGCGCGCGTTCCTCGTCGCCGTACGTTTCGGCGGCCGAGTCGTGGGCCTCGGCGAACGTTTCCTGCGCCTTCTTGCCCGAACGCTGCAGCGTGCTCGGCAGCTCGCTCTGCTTCGGCTTCCCGCTCTTGGTTGTCTTCGGCATCCGGACCACGTCCCTTCACCAAGGAGTTGTTCACGCTTCCACCTCCAACGTGGCACAGTTCCCCGGCCCGGCACAATGGAAGGGTGACCCAGCCAGCCTCCCGCACCACGGAACCTCCGCGCAGCCAGTACCGGCCGTTCGATCTGCAGGCCATCGGCGCGGGATTGGTCTTCGCCCGGTCCCTGAATGATTTAGCCGCGGCGCTGACGGCGGGTGCGGCCGTTTCCCCGCCCGGCACTTCCGCAACGGAGCCCGCCCAAGGCGGCACCGCCGTCGTGCAGGCCCCGCCGGGCACGGGCAAGACCACGCTCGTGCCGCCGCTGGTGGCCAATCTGGCCGCCGGGACGGCAGCCGACCGCCGGCCGCGCGTCGTGGTCACCCAGCCTCGCCGGGTCGCGGCGCGTTCGGCCGCGCGGCGGCTGGCCTTCCTCGACGGCAGCAAGTTGGGCGGCCGCGTCGGCTACACGGTCCGCGGCGAGCGCCAGGCCGGTGCGCAGACCCTGGTCGAGTTCGTCACGCCGGGGATCCTGCTGCGCCGGCTGCTCTCCGACCCCGGGCTGGAGGGAACGGACGCCGTGATCCTGGACGAAGTGCACGAGCGCGGGCTGGAAACCGACCTGCTGCTGGGCATGCTCGGCGAGGTGCGCCAGCTGCGCACGGACCTCACGCTGGTGGCGATGTCAGCGACTCTGGATGCTCCGAGGTTCGCCTCCCTCATCGGCGCGCACGACGGCGATGGGCCGGCCCCGGTGGTCGACTGCCCTTCCGCACTGCACCCCATGGAGGTGCGGTGGGCGCCGGCGGCCGGACCGCGGCTGGAAGAGCGAGGCGTGACGCGCGGCTTCCTGGACCATGTTTCCTCCACCGCGGCCGCCGCCCATGCCCAAGCGCTCGCCGGTGATCCCACCGTGGACGCCCTGGTCTTCGTTCCCGGAGCATGGGAAGTGCAGCAGGTGGCAGCGCTGATCCGGGACAAGATCAGAAGCGCCGGCGGCCGCCCCGGCCCCGAAGCGGCCAGGATCCGGGACACCGAGGTGCTGGAACTGCACGGCCAGGCCGATGCCACCACGCAGGACCGTGCCGTCTCCGGCAGGGAACCGGGCGGGCCGCCGCGCGTCATCGTTTCCACCTCGCTGGCCGAGTCCTCGCTCACCGTGCCCGGAGTGCGGCTGGTCGTCGACTCCGGTTTGTCGCGGGAACCGCGCCGGGATGCAGCCCGCGGCATGTCCGGGTTGGTCACGGTCTCCGCCTCGCGGGCCTCCGCCGACCAGCGTGCCGGCCGCGCGGCCCGCCAGGGGCCGGGCACCGTTGTGCGCTGCTGCGACCAAAAGACCTTCGGCGCCGCCCCGGCCCATCCCACGCCGGAGATCGCCGTCGCCGACCTCACCGCGGCCGCCCTGGTGCTGGCCTGCTGGGGTGCCCCCGGCGGCGAGGGGCTGCGGCTTCCGGACGCGCCGCCGGCCGCGGCGATGGCGGATGCGCTGCGCACCCTGCACGATCTGGGCGCCATCGACGACGACGGCCGGGCCACCGAGCTGGGCCGGACCCTGTCCCGGGTTCCGGCCGACCCGCGGCTGGGCCGGGCGCTGTTGGACGGCGCGGCGGTCGCCGGGCCGCAGATCGCCGCCGACGTGGTGGCGCTGGTGGCCGGGGACCAACGCGCACCCGGTGCCGACCTGGCCAAACTGCTGGCGTCGCTCCGCGCGGCTGGCCGGGGCGACCCGGCAGCCCGGCGCTGGCGCGAGGAGGCGCGGCGGCTGGCGGAGATCGCGCGGCAGGAGGGCACCGCCGTCGTGCCTTTCCGCAGCCCGGCAGGCCCGGCGGAAACGGCGGGACATATTGTTGCGCTGGCCTTCCCCGAACGGGTCGCCCGCCGCGTCACCGGAGGTACCGGCCAGACCTACCTGCTGGCGTCCGGTACCCGCGCCGGCTTGCCCGCGGGCAGCCCGCTGTCCGGCCATGAATGGCTGGCCGTGGCCGAAGTGTCCAGGGCGCAGGGCCGCGATGCCGCCGGGACCGGGGCGGTGATCCGTGCCGCGGCCCCGCTGGAGGCGGGCACGGCGGAAGCCGCCGCGGGAACGCTGCTGACCGACCGGGTGGAAGCGCGGTTCGACGCGGGCAGGGTGGCGGCCCGCCGCGAGCGCTGGCTGGGGGCGATTGTGTTGTCCTCGACGCCGGTCAAACCCTCGGCCGCCGAAGGCCGGGAAGCAGTGGCGCGCGCGCTGGAGTCCGGCGGTCTGGGCATCATCGGCTGGTCGGAACCGGCCGAGGCACTGCGCCGCCGGCTGGCGCTGCTGCACCGCGAGCTGGGGGAGCCGTGGCCCGATGTCGCGGAATCGGCGCTGCTGGCCCGGCTTGCCGACTGGCTCTCGCCGGAACTGGAGGCGCTGGCCGGCGGCAAGCCGGCTGCGGCGGTCAACCTGGCCGAGCCGCTGCGCCGGCTGCTGCCCTGGCCCGAAGCAGCCCGGTTCGATGACTTGGCGCCGGAGCGTCTCCAGGTGCCCAGCGGCTCGCGGGTGCGGATCGACTATCCGGCACCGGATGGCGCCGGCCGCCCGGTGGTGGCGGTGAAACTGCAGGAATGCTTCGGCTGGGCGGATACGCCCCGGCTGGTGAACGGGCGGGTTCCGGTGCTGTTCCACCTGCTCTCGCCCGCCGGCAGGCCGCTGGCCGTGACCGACGACCTGGCGTCGTTCTGGTCCGGCCCGTATGCGCAGGTGCGCGCCGAAATGCGCGGCCGGTACCCGAAGCATCCGTGGCCGGAGGACCCGTGGACCGCCCCGGCCACCGCCCGGACCAAGAACCGGATGTAGCCGGAGGAGGGGAGAGGGCCGCGGGGTTAACGCGTGAGTTGGCGGGAGATGAGCAGCCGCTGGATCTGGTTGGTGCCTTCGAAGATCTGCATCACCTTCGCCTCGCGCATGTACCGCTCGGCCGGGAAGTCCCGGGTGTAGCCGGCCCCGCCCAGCACCTGCACGGCATTGGTGGTCACGCTCATGGCGTTGTCGGTCGCCACCAGTTTGGCGATCGAGGCCTCCCGGCCGTACGGCAGGCCGGCGTCCTTCAACCGGGCGGCGGACAGGTACACGGCACGCGCGGTCTCCGTTTCCACGGCCATGTCGGCGAGCAGGAAGGCCAGCCCCTCGTGCTCGATCAGCCGCTTGCCGAACGCTTCCCGTTCGTTGGCGTAGGACGCCGCCAGGTCCAGCGCGGCCTGTGCCAGGCCGGTGGCCACCGCGGCAATCCCCAGCCGGCCGGAATCGAGCGCGGCGAAGGCGATGGCCAGGCCTTGGCCTTCCTCGCCGATCATCCGGTCGGCGGCAACATGCACGTCGTCGAAATGCATGGTGGCCGTGGTGGAGCCGGTCAGGCCCATCTTGTGTTCCGGCGGCGCGGCAGTCAGCCCGGCGGCGTCGGACGGCACCAAAAAGCAGGAGACCCCGCGCCGCGGATCGTCGGAGGTCCTGGCCATGACCGTATAGAAGTCGGCCTGGCCGGCATGCGTGGTCCAGGCCTTCGCGCCCCGGATCAGATAGCCGTCGCCGTGCCGCACGGCCCGGGTCCGCATCGCCGCCGGATCGGAGCCGGCGTGCGCTTCGGAGAGGCAGTAGGCGCCCAGGGTCTCGCCCGAGAGCATGTCCGGCAGCCAGGTCTTGCGCTGCGTATCGCTGCCGAAGTGCACCAGCGGGAAGCAGGAAAGGGCATGCACGCTGACGCCGACGGCCACACTGCTCCAGGCCGCGCCGAGTTCCTCGAGGACCTGCAGGTAGACTTCGGCCGGCTGGCTGCCTCCGCCGTACTCTTCCGGGTACGGAAGGCTGAGCAGCCCGGCTTCCCCCAGCGTCCGGAAGACCTCGCGCGGGAACCGTTCGGCTTCTTCGGCGGCGGCGGCCTGCGGCATCAATTCGCGGGCGGCGATGTCGCGCACCAGCTCGAGCAGGTCCTGCGCTTCCTCCGTTGGCAACAAGCGCTGCACAACCATCGTCACTCACCCCTCCGGCTGCCGGCCTGGGTGTTGGCCGGCTTCAGGATGTCCGCAGCGTCGGTGGGTTCGCCGCCGCGCCGCGGAGTATCCGTATGTCATTGCGTGCGTCAACTACAACACGGGGCCCCGGCAGGTACAAGCACATGCGCATCACGATGTTGGCCGCGCGTCCTAGTCGGCGGAGCGCGGTCCAGAGGTCCGGGTGCCTTGACCAGTGACCGCGGCCTCCGGCGGGCGTAGTCTGGGACCGAGCCCTTCAGCATCGGAAGGTGATGTGCCATGGCCCGGACCTGGAAACGGTGGCTGCCCGCCGCCGTCGTGCCTGCCGTGATTGCCGGCGGCGTGCTCGCCGGTTCGCTGCAGGCCAACGCCGCAACCGATTTGCCGGACAAAACACCGCAGCAGTTGCTGGAAATGGCGGCCGGAAGCGACGTCCGCGCACTGTCCGGTACCGTGGAACAGGATTCCGCGCTGGGGCTCCCCGAACTGCCCCAAGACAAGCCCTCGGGCGAGGGTGGCCAAGTGGCCGACGCGCTCGCGCTGCTCACCGGCTCCCACACCGCGCGCATCTACCGGGATGGGCCGGACCGGGCCCGGCTGCAGGTTTTCGACCGCTTTGCCGAGCGCGATCTGATCCGCAACGGCACCCAGGCTTGGTTCTACGACTCCAAGAAGAACGAGGCCGTCCACCTGACCCTGCCCACCGGCACAGGGGACAAATCCGACGGCGGCGCCTCACCGCAAGCCGAGGCCTACACGCCAGAGCAGCTCGCCAACCACCTGCTGCAGAGCATCACCCCGGAATCCAAGGTGTCCGTCGGCGACGACACCTCGGTCGCCGGCCGCGGCGCGTACCAGTTGGTGGTGGAGCCCAACAGCACCGAAACGCTGGTGGGTTCCATGGTGGTGGCCATCGATGCCGAGACCGGCCTGCCGCTGAACGTGCAAGTCCAGGCGCGCGGACAGCAGGAGCCGGCGTTCCAGCTGGGCTACGCCAAACTGAGCCTGGGAGCGCCGGATGCCGGGCTGTTCGACTTCACTCCGCCGGCCGGCGCCACCGTGACTGAGCACGCGGTGCCGCAGCACAGCCCGGACGCGAAGATGCCGCAGCACAAAGGCAACAACGACGGCGGTGCAGGCGTTGGGGATCAGGTCACCAAGCATGGTTCCGGCTGGGAGACGGTGACGGAAGTCCCCGCGGCGGCCCTGCCAAAGGGCTGGGCTGATTCTCCGCTGCTGGCACAGGCCACCGAAGCCGTGGCCGGCGGCCGGTTGATCTCCTCGTCACTGGTCAACGTCTATTTGACCGACGACGGCCGCGTTTTCGCCGGCTCCGTCCCGCTGGAGCAGTTGCAGGCAGCCGCGGAGGGCCGGTGAACGGCAGCGGCACCTCCGCCGCGCTGGCCATCGAAACCTCCGGACTGACCAAACGCTTCGGCCGGCAGACCGCCGTCGACTCCCTTGACCTGGCCGTTCCGCACGGCTCGGTCTTCGGCTTCCTGGGCCCGAACGGCTCCGGGAAAACCACCACCATCCGCTTGATGCTCGGGCTGGCCGGTGCCACCAGCGGGAGCGTCCGGATCTTCGGGCAGGACATGCCTGCGTCGTTGCGGAGCGTGCTTCCGCAGGTCGGCGCACTGATCGAAGGCCCGGCGTTCTACCCCTTCCTCTCCGGCGCCGCGAACCTGCACCGGCTGGACACCGCTGACCGGTACGCCCCGGCAGCAACGCGCCGCCGCCGGATCGGCGAGGCGCTCGAGCGGGTCGGGCTGACGCACGCGGCCAACAAGAAGGTACGGGCGTATTCGCTGGGCATGAAACAGCGGCTGGGCATCGCCAACGCGTTGCTGATGCCGCGCCAACTGCTGGTGCTGGACGAGCCCACCAACGGGCTGGATCCGCAGGGCACCCGCGAGGTCCGCAGCCTGGTGCGCTCGCTGGCCGGCGAAGGAACCACGGTGTTCGTCTCCAGCCACCTGCTCTCGGAGGTGGAACAGATCTGCAGCCACGCCGCCGTGATGCGCGCGGGCAAGCTGGTGGCGCAGGGGACCCTGGACGAACTGCGCCGCGTGGGCCTGACCCACCTGAGCATTCAGACCCCCGACGCCGAGGCCGCCCGCGGCGTGCTGCGCCGGCTCGGCCTGGACCCCGAAGCGGCTGAAGCGGCACTCGACGGGCACGTCTCCACCCCGATGAACCGTCCCGAGCTGCTGCCCGAGGACATCGCCGCCGCGCTGGTGGCGGACGGAGTGAGGATCCGCGGGTTCGTGGTGGAGGCGGGCAGCCTGGAGGACCGGTACGTGGAACTGACGGGGGAGGGGTTCTACGTTGTCCAGTAACGCACAGCCCGTTCCCGCGGCGGCCGCCAACGAGCAGGCGGGTCCCCGCATCACCGAGCTCCACGGTGGTTCGGAGGGAAGCCCCGGCCCATCAACGACCGCCCTTGCCGGCAAGCGATCGGCCGGATGGGCGCTCTTCGGCTCCGAACTCAGCGTGCTGTTCCGGCGGCTTCGGACCTGGGCCATGCTGCTGGCCCTGGCCGCCGTCCCGGTGCTCATTGCCGTGGTCGTCCGGCTCGCTGCCGACGAAGGAGGGCCTGGCGGCGGCCCGCCGTTCCTGAACCAGATCACGCAGAACGGCTTGTTCGTCGCGCTGACCGGCCTGGTGGTTTCCATCCCGTTGTTCCTGCCGCTGACCGTCAGCGTGGTGGCCGGCGACACCATCGCCGGCGAGGCCGGCCACGGCACGCTGCGCTACCTGCTCACCGCCCCCGCCGGCCGGCTCCGGCTGCTGGCGGTCAAGTACGGTGCGGCCGTCGTCTTCTGCATCGCGGCTGCGCTCGCCATCGTGGTGGCCGGCGCGCTCATCGGCACCGTCCTCTTCGGCACCGGGCCGGTGACCCTGCTGTCCGGCGACACCGTCGGCGTCGGCGAATCCCTGGTCCGGCTGCTGCTCGTTGCCGCCTACGTCGCCTTGTCGCTGGCCGGCCTGGCCGCCATCGGCCTCTTCATCTCCACCCTCACCGAAGTCCCCGTCGGGGCGATGGCGACGACGGCGGTGCTCGCCGTCGTCACCCAGATCGTCGGCGCCCTGCCGCAGCTCGACTGGCTGCATCCCTGGCTTTTCACCCACCACTGGCTCGACTTCGCCGACCTGCTCCGCCAGCCCATCTCCTGGGATGCCTTCGGCGCCAACGCCCTCCTGCAGGGCGGCTACATCGCAGTCTTCTGCGCCCTCGCCTACGGCCGCTTCAGCACCAAGGACGTGCTGTCCTGATCAGGCATGGGCTCCTGCCTTGCCGGCCCGCTTGCGCGCTCCGGCCGCGCTTGTAGGATGACGGAGAACTCACCCTTATACGGATGGCCCGGGATGGACTGACATGGCCACTTTTCTGGAACTGCACCACACTGGCACGCCGCTGCTGCTGCCGAACGCGTGGGACGTGGGCTCGGCCCTGGCCTTTGCGTCGGCAGGGTTCCCCGCCGTCGGCACCACCAGTTTTGGCGTCGCGGCCAGCGCCGGACTGCCCGACGGCGGCGGGTCCAGCAAGACGGCGACGGCGGTCCTCGTGGCGCAGCTGGTTCGGTTGCCGGTCCACGTCACCGCGGACGTCGAAGACGGCTACTCGGACGACCCGGACGAGGTTGCCGGCTTTGTGGCGGAACTGGCGGCCCACGGCGTGGCCGGGATCAACATCGAGGACAGCAAGGCTGGGCACCTGGTGGAGCCGTCAGTCCTGGCCGCCAAGGTCGCAGCCATTAAACAACGCACCCCGGATGTGTTCGTCAACGCGCGGGCAGACAACTTCTGGTTTGCCGAGCAAGCAACCGTGGATGCCGTCCTGCTCCGGGCTCATGCCTACGCTGACGCTGGGGCCGACGGAATCTTCGTCCCTGGACTTGCAGACCCTGAGGACATCCGGAGCATCACCGCAGGGATCAGCTTGCCGGTCAACGTGCTGGCGCATCCCTCGCTGACTGTTGCCGAGCTGGGGAAACTGGGAATCCGGCGGGTGAGTTCGGGGTCCCTGCCATACCGCGCAGCCGTGGACGCGGCCGTCAACATAGCCACTGTCCTCCGCGACGGCGGGCAGGTGCCGTCCGCCACCTCCTACTGGGAGATGCAGTCGCGCCTCGAGGCTTTCAGCCAACACCCGACGGCCTGACCACCCGGCGGGGACAGAAGCGCCGCCCTCCGGTGGGAGGACGGCGCTTCTGCGCGACTGGCAGGGCCGGTCAGTTTGCCTGCTGCAGCGACTTACTTGTTGTGGCCTGGGGCCAGATGGGAGCGGCCGCGGTCATGCATGGTGTCCTTATTGTGGCCCGGGGCGTCGGTCGACTTGCCGCGCTTCTTCCCCACCTCGGCCGGCATTTCGTAGGCGACCCACAGGATCGGGGCCTCGGCACCGGAACCGCCCTCGTAGGCCTCGGCGGTCCGATTGCCGGTGCCGGACAGCGCCAGCGTGAGCGCATTGCCCTCTTCCCAGCCTTCGCCGTCGACGATCGACTGGATCAGTGCGGACAGGTCAGGGGTGCGCTGGTCGAGGCCGGCTTCCTGCGCCAGGGTCCAGAGCGGGATGTCCTTCCATTCCACGGTGGTGTCCAGGAAGCTCCGCGAGGAGAGGTTGTTGTCCTCCTCCGTGAACGGCAGGGAGTCTGCTGAATTCTCGACGGCGATCGCCACGTTGAACGGGTCAGCGGACTTCTTGGGCTCATCGGTGGTGAACTGCAGGTGTGCCGAGGTGATCTTGGCACCGGCCGGAATGGCCAACCGGTCGTAGCGCAGGCCGATGACCTGCTGTTCGGTGTCGGCCTCGCCCGGGCTCTCTTCGGTGACTTCAAGGTCAGAGGAGTCCAGGTACAGCTCGCCCGTCGCGACGTACTGCTCGACGTCGTCGTTGCCGGTCAGGATGCGCGCCTGCGCGGTCACCTCGCCGGTTGCTTCGTCGACCACCGGTGCGATCGGCTCGTCGAAGACAGGCTCGGGTTCGAACACGGTCTCCGCCGGGTAGTCCGGAACGGGGTTCGGCGTGGCGCCCTCGGGTGCATCGGAGAGCGTGACGTCGTCCAGGACCTTGCCGTCCGCTACCTGGTAGGTGACGGCGCGCAGGGACTCGTCCGTTACCTCCACGTGCGTGTAGCTGGGGGTGCGCTCCTGGCTCGTGATGGCGTTGAACGGGTAGTCCATGCCGGTGACCTGGTAGTACTTGGAGCCGGTGGAGGAGTTGTGGCTCATGTAGAGCACCTCGCCCGGGAACTTCTCCAGCTTGCTCGGCGCGGACAGGTCGCCGACCGCGTGGCCGCTGTGCAGCAGGTGCGAGCGGGTGTAGACGTGGTCGTGGCCGGAGAGGACCAGATCGATGTCCAGCTTCGACATCTCCAGCGGCATGTCCGCGCGGCGCGCCTCGACGTCGCTGTCGGTGGAATGCGAAGCAGTCGAGTAGAGGGCATGGTGCCAGGTGGCGACCTTCCACCTGGCGTCCTGGCCGTGCTCGGCTATGACCTGTTTCATCCAGTCGAAGTGCTGCTGGTTGTCCCGGACATTCGAGTTCAGGGACAGGAACAGCACATCGTTGTAGACGTACCAGTAGTTGCCCAGGCCCGGGTGCTGGGCACCGGCTACCGCGTCGGAGTTAGGCATGAAGAAGTACTCACCGTAGCTGGGGCCGACGTCGTGGTTGCCGACGTTCGTGGCCAGGGCGTTTTCGCGCAGCTGGTCGGGCGCCAGGAAATCGGCGTACTCGGCCTCGTCGTCGTCGGTGTTCACTTGGTCGCCGACGGACAGCAGGAAGTCCGCCCCGGGGAATTTCGAGGTCGACGTCGTCAGCGTATTCTGCCAGGCGCCGCCGTCCGTGGGCAGGCCGCCGCCGGAACCGATCTGCGGGTCGCCGAACACGAGGAAATCGAAGTCGCCATCGGTCTGCGTGGAGAATTCGTAACTTTCGGACCAGCCGTCGGTGTCCGAACCAACTTGGTAGGTGTAGGTGGTTGCGGGGGCCAGATCGGTGAATGTGGCTTGGTGGTACGTCTGCCCTTCGGCCTGGGCTGCACCGGACTTGGTCGGCGTGACCGTGCGGGTGGTGCTGGTTTCGTTGCCCTTGACCGCGATGCGGGCGGCCTGCGGGTTGGAGGAACTGGAGTACCAGACGAGATTGCGTTCGGACTCGTTGGCTCCGATGTTCAGGACGGTGGCAGTGGAATCGGCGGTCCCGTCGATCGGCGATGCCGTGGCAGAAGCCATCGGACCCACAACGACCGCCAGCCCCAGTGATGCCGCGGCGCAGCGCGTGAGCACCTTACGGTTCTTCATCAAGTCTCCTGTTGAGTTTGCGAGCGGGACACTTTGCTGGGCCCCACCGTTGGACTCTAGGAGCACGGGGAGTGGCTTTGATGGAATGGGACTGAACCCCGGGTGAACCGCGGCTGACGGATAGGAATGCAACGATTACGCATTGATGATGCGCAGCAACAGCGCACCACTGCACAACGAAACAGACGGCGGCGGGCCCGCCCGGCCTCGCATCACGGCAGAAAATGCGCGGTCCTTGGCGCTCACCACTGGCTTAGCTTCACCGGTGGCGTGCGGAACCTATCCGTTGACTGGAGTCCCGCCTGTTCGGCCGGGTTCCGTCCCGTTTACGCCAGGCGGTGACGGCCGGTTCCGCGGCTCCACGGAATCCAGCTGCGGCTCCGGCGCGGCTGTTCGAGATGGCCTGCTTGCTCCATCGGATCCGCTGCATCGTCTGGCAGCCGTCGGTCCTCGCCCGCCACAACATGTGCGGTTCCCGGCCCGGGTATTTGGGCGGCGGCCAGGTTCGGCATGCCGATGTCCCTGCCCATCCCGTGCAGGGGCTTTGGACCCATCCGCTCCATCGTTTCGGATGAATTGTCGTCGCGCCGTTCCTGCTTTTCCCGCATGATTGCCCCCATGGCTGTTCGGTAAATCCCCTGCGGCCTAGAGTAAACCGGTTTTCTCGAAAATGGTCGAAAAAAGCCCAACAAATTTTGCCCGACGTTCCGTTGACGGATCGTTACATCGGCGAGGCCGAGCCAGTCTGCTCAGAAGACCCCTTGGTTTAAGAACCGGAAACCCGCTGCATGGTGGGCGGCGTCCGACCTAAGCCGGACGCCGCCGTCGTCATGGGCGCCGTCTAGGAGTCAGCCGAGCTGCTCCGCGAGGATGTCCAGCGCCTCGCTCCAACCGTCGAAGACATTGTTATCTCCGGCGAAGCCAGCAATGCCGCGGAGGTGGAAGGTCATCTCGGTGCGGCCGCCTTCAAGCTCGGCCAGCTGCACAGTGATGACGGGCGAATTTTCAACCCGGTCACCGGGCGAAGCCCAGGTGAAAACGAGTCGTTCCGGTTCCACCACTTCAAGGTACTGCCCGGCCGTGGGATATTCGCTGCCGTCGGGAGCGATCATCTTGTATTCGTAGGTCCCGCCGACGTGCGCGTCGATTCGGACGAACTCGCGCGGGCTGGCGACTTCGCGGGGGTGCCACCAACGGGCGGCTTCGTCCGGGTCGGTCCAAGCGCGCCAGATGCTCTCGCGGGGTGCGTCGAAAATCCGGGTGATGGTGAACTGCTTGTCTTGTGTAGCGGTTTGCTCAGTCATTTTTGGCCTTCTCCTTGAGTTCGCGGAGCCGCTCGTCCAACAAATCAAAGCGCTCGTTCCAGAGACCTCGGTGGTGGTCGATCCAGGCCGAAACGTCGTCCAAAGGTTCGGTGCGGAGGGTGCAATTACGCCACTGCGCGGTGGCGGTCCGTTCGATCAGGCCGGCCTTTTCCAGCACCCGTAGATGCTGTGAAACAGCGGGCCGGCTGATCTGGAACGGTTCCGCGAGTTCGCCGGCAGTGGCCGAACCTTGCCGCAATCGGGACAGGATGGCCCTGCGCGTGGGATCCGCCAGCGCGGCAAAGACCAGGCTTAGCTGATCCTGACCCCCTGCCATGTAAGCAACTCCTTATGTAAGTTATTCCTTAAATATACTCACGTCTGCCGGGTCGTCAAGAGCTCAAGCTGCTCGGACGGGAGTTCTAGAATCTGGACGAACTGCCCGATCCGCTGAAGCTCCCGCCGCTGTTGCCATAACCAGTGGTGCTGCCGCTGCTGCGTGAAGAATCGACGCTGCTTTGCGCCGAACTGTAGCCGGCGTTGAAGGCATACGCGGAGTAGAACATGTACGGCGGGTACACGGTGTCGAGGATGGTGGGGGAGGACCGACGGTCGCCGCTGCGGAGTTCGTCGTCCATCTCCTCGCGCATCTTGTCCTTCTCGGACGACGTCTTGGCATAGGCGTCAATCACCGTGTCCGCGTGGGCCTTGAGCAAGCCGGTGAATTCGCTCCGGCTGCCCTGTACCAAACGCAGGGCGGCGTCCGGAGTAATCCTCCCGTCGGCGAGGCGAGCGGCCCAGTCTTCCAGATCCTCCAGCGTGCGGTCGCGGAAGGAGCGCAGGGCAGCAGCCGTTGCCGAGGACCGGGCGGTCTTTGGCCCCTCCTCGATCAGCGAATCGACGCCGTCCAGATCCTCGCGCAAGGGCGCCAGCTGCCGGTCCCAGGCACGCTCCCACCCGGAGGCCACGTTCAGGAACGTGTTGGTGTCGGCGATGACGTCGTCCAGATCGTCCAGCTCGGTCGCAATGCGTGCGTACTCCGCGGCAATCTTGACGTTCTTGCGTGACTTCAGCTCCTGGTCGGTCAGGGCGTGAACCCTGTCGTTGAGCGTACTGGCCTCGGTATAGGCGGTCATGAAGCCGCGGTATATTTCCAGCACCCGCGAACCGTATTCCGACGCCGGGGGAATGGTGTTCGCGTTGACCTCCGTGGCGTCGAGGTCCATGGAGACGCTGGAGAAGCTGCGGTCCCCGCGTTCTATCTCGCGACGGGCTCTGAGCAGATTCTGCCGACGCACACCAAAACGGACTCCAAAGAACCCGACGACGGCGATGCCCGCCGCCCAGACGCTGCCAATGAAAACCCCGGAACGGTACCACGGGCGGTTGATCAACTCCGCGCCGCGCTGGATGCCGGCGATTGTTCCGTCCGTCCACTGGGCATCGCGGAACAGTTCCTTGGTAGCCTCCTGGATGTCCTCGCGCTGTTCAAGCG
>NZ_JBNHHB010000011.1:0-101496 GCF_059091905.1 Arthrobacter sp. Dra40 | reverse complement strand
CCGGCCACGGGCTCTACCTCTACTCCGCCACGGAGACGCTGGGCACCCCGCGCCACGTGCTCAACGAGCAGCTGATGTCGGGCAAGGCCAAGTACTCCTCCATCTTCAACTACCCGGCGAACAGCTGGGCTGACATGGGTGCCATCGGTTGGCTGGTCGACGGCGCCGCTATCGCCAACCAGGTGCCGCTCTGCCGCGCTTCCTACGGCCCGTACGGCCGCGCGATGGTCCGCATCTGCAAGGAAGAGTCCTTCCACCAGCGGCAGGGTTTCGAGATCCTGCTGGAACTGGCTAACGGCACTCCGGCGCAGAAGCAGATGGCCCAGGATGCGGTCAACCGCTTCTACGCTCCGGCGCTGATGATGTTCGGCCCCACCGACACCGATTCGCCGAACTCGCAGCAGTCGATGGCCTGGAACATCAAGCGCTTCTCCAACGACGAGCTGCGCTCGCGGTTTGTCGGCATGATCCAGGAACAGGTAAAGGTCCTGGGCCTGACCCTGCCGGACGACGAGATCCGCTACAACGAGGAAACCGGCCTGTGGGAACACGGCGAACTCAACTGGGACGAATTCTACGAAGTCCTCGCCGGCCGCGGCCCCTGCAACGCGCAGCGGATGGAACGCCGCCGCGAGGCACATGAGAACGGCGCCTGGGTGCGCGAAGCAGCAGCGGCCTACGCGGCCAAGAAGGCACAGAAAGCACAGGTGGCCTAGATGGCAACAGGAGACCAGACCTCGATGGCCCAGCCGGTCAAACCGGCGCCCGAGGAGAATCCGGCTTTGTCGGACAAGCAGCCTTGGCCGCTGTGGGAAGTTTTCGTCCGCTCTTCCCGCGGGCTCTCCCACGTGCACGCGGGTTCGCTGCACGCCCCGGACGCCGAGATGGCCGTTCGCAACGCCCGGGACCTGTACACCCGGCGCAACGAAGGCGTTTCGCTCTGGGTGGTGCCGGCGTCGGCCATTGTGGCCAGCGATCCGGACGCGAAGGGCGAATTCTTTGAGTCGCCCAAGGGCAAGGACTACCGCCACGCCACGTACTACACCAAGAGCGAAGGGGTGAAGCACCTGTGAGCGGCGAAAGCGCTACCCGGATCACGCCGGGCAATGCCCTGCGGCCGGAAGACATTGCCCAGCAGGTGACCGAAGGCAACAAGGCCAGCGAGGACGTCGCCGAATACGCTCTGCGCCTGGGCGATGACGCCCTGATCCTGGCGCAGCGCCTGGGCTGGTGGATCTCGCGCGCACCGGAGCTGGAAGAAGACGTCGCGCTGGGCAACATTGCCCTGGACCAGATCGGCCACGCCCGGTCCTTCCTGACCTACGCAGGCTCCGCCTGGGGCAAGTCTGAAGACGATCTGGCCTACTGGCGAGGCGAGAGCGAGTTCCGCTCCAGCTACCTGGTGGAACAGCCCAACGGCGACTTTGGCAGGACCATCGCCCGCCAGTTGGTCATCGCCGCCTACCAGCACGAACTGTACTCACGGCTGGTCGATTCGCAGGACGAAACCCTGGCGGCCATCGCGGCCAAGGCGGTCAAGGAAGTGGATTACCACCGCGACCACGCCGAGCAGTGGACCCTGCGCCTGGGCGACGGCACCGAAGAGTCGCACCGCCGGATCGCCGCCGGATTCATGTCCGTCTGGCCGTACGTGCAGCAGCTGTTCGAGGACGACGACCTGATCGACCGCCTGGGCGGCATCGCCGTGCGGCCCTCGGAACTGCGCGAAAGCTTCGATGCCTACATCGCCGCAGTCTTCGCGGAGGCCACCCTGGAGGTCCCGGACGTCCAGCCCGCGATGACGGACAAGACCCGCGTCAAGCACAGCGAGCACCTGGGCTACCTGCTGGCCGAGATGCAGGTGCTGGCCCGCGAACATCCCGGCGCCACCTGGTAACGCCGGGCCGGTCCTTTCGGAACGGTACTTTTCGGAACAACGGAGCGATTCATGTCCACTAACACCGCGCAGCGGCCCGCCGAAACCGAGGCGGCCCGCGCCTGGGATGTCGCGGCCACCGTCTGCGACCCGGAGATCCCGGTGCTGACCATCGAGGACCTCGGAATCCTGCGGTCCGTGTCAGTGCTGGATGAAACCGACGACGGCGGCCGGCCGGCCGTCGAGGTGACCATCACCCCGACCTATTCCGGCTGCCCCGCAATGGATGCCATCAGCGAAGACGTCGTCAGCGCACTGGCAACCCAGGGCTACGCCGACGTCCGCGTGAAGCTGGTGCTGGCCCCGGCCTGGACCACGGACTGGATGACGGCCGAGGGCAAAGCGAAGCTGAACGAATACGGCATCGCGCCGCCGTCGGGCACCGCGCCGATCCGTACCGGCCCGGTCAAGTTGGGGCTGAGCGTCAAGTGCCCGCTCTGCAATTCGCTCAACACCCGCGAGCTTTCCCGCTACGGCTCCACGTCCTGCAAGGCGCTGTACCAGTGCAATGACTGCCACGAACCCTTCGACTACTTCAAGGTGCTCTAGATGACTACTTCCACCACGGAGGCCCCGGCGGCCAAGCGCCGCGGCACGTTCCACCCGCTGTCCGTCGCCGAGGTCCGCAAGCTCACCGACGAGGCCGTGGAGGTCACGTTCGCCGTGCCGGAGGAGCTGCAGGGCCAGTTCGACTACGTGCCCGGGCAGTACGTGGCGCTGCGGACCACGCTGCAGGATCAGGAAATCCGCCGCAGCTACTCCATCTGCGCGGAACCGAAGCCGGGCGAGATCCGCGTGGCCATCAAACGCGACATTGGCGGCCTGTTCTCAAATTGGGCCAACGATAACCTGAAGGCCGGGGACGTGCTGGACGTGATGAGCCCCGCAGGCGCGTTCATTTCCAAGCACCAGATGACGGAAATCAACCATCCGGAACAGATCAACACCGACGTCGAGGCCACCTTCGTGGCGTTCGCCGCCGGCTCCGGGATCACCCCGGTGATCTCGATTGCGCGGACAGTGCTGGCCGCCAACGCCAACGTCCGGTTCGACCTGGTGTACGCGAACAAGGCAGCCATGGACGTGATGTTCGTGGAGGAACTGGCGGATCTGAAGGACAAGTACCCCACCCGGTTCGCGCTGCACCATGTGCTCTCCCGCGAACAGCGCATCTCGCCGCTGCTCTCCGGCCGCATCGACGCGGAAAAGCTCACCAGCCTGTTCGACAACGTGCTGCGCACCGACGACGTGGACGAATGGTTCCTCTGCGGCCCGTACGAACTGGTGCAGCTGTGCCGTGACACCTTGGCCGAGCGCGGCGTACCGGCGGACAAGATCCGCTACGAGCTGTTCTCCACGGGCGAGCCGACCAAGCCTCAGGGCAACATCGGCCGCCCGGTGCAGGTAGACCCCGGCGCGGACAACTACGACATTACCTTCACCCTCGACGGACTGACCGGCAAGGTCGCCTCGCCCAAGCACGCCCGCGAGTCGGTGCTCAACGCGGCGCTGCGGGTCCGCCCGGACGTCCCCTTCGCTTGCGCCGGCGGCGTCTGCGGAACCTGCCGCGCCAAGGTGGTCTCCGGGACGTTCACCATGGAGGAGAACTACGCGCTGGAGCCGGACGAGATCGAGCGCGGTTACGTACTCACCTGCCAGACCCACCCGACCAGCGAAGAGATCACCGTCGACTACGACGCCTAGCAACGATTTCACCCGGTAGTCGACCAAGCTGACAATACCGGTGGTTCGACCCAGCGAGCTGACGATACCGTTGGTCGACCAAGCGAGCGCCAGCGAGCGCGTGGAGACCACGCGAGCGGACCCGAGAGGAACCACGCATGAGCATGATCGAACTGTCCATCGAGGACAACGTCGCCGAAGTGGTGCTTAATGCGCCCGGCAAGATGAACGCCCTGGATGAGCAGGCGGTGATGGATCTGGGCAAGGCCTACGACGACGCCGCTGCCGCCGGCGTCCGCGCGCTGCTGCTCCGCGGCGAGGGCCGCGGGTTCTGCGCGGGCCGCGACATCTCCCAGGTGAATCCGGCCACTGACGATGCCTACGGCTACCTATCCGGTGTCGTCACCCCGGTGCTGCGGAAAATGGCGGAATTCCCCGCCCCCACGTTCGCCGCGGCGCAAGGTGCCGCCCTCGGCGTCGGGCTTGGCCTGCTGATCGCCACGGACGTGGTGTACGTTGCCGATTCGGCGAAGATCGGTTCCCCGTTCGCCAACCTGGGGGCCACCCTGGACTCCGGCGGGCACTGGCTGTTCACCGAGCGGCTCGGCGCGCACCGCACCCTGGACCTGATCTACACCGCCGAGCTGATGAGCGGAGAGGAAGCGGTGCGGGCCGGGCTGTTCAGCCGCGCCATGCCGTCGGACGAACTGCTGGAAACCACCCGCGGCATCGTCGGCAAGGTCGCCCACGGCGCCACCGGCGCGTTCCGTGCGTCCAAGGACCTGGTGGCCAACATCCGCGACCAGCGGCTCGGCCTTTGGCTGGCCACCGAAGAGGAGAACGCCGCTCAGGGCCGGCTCTGCAAGAGCGACGACTACGCTGAGGGTTTCAAGGCCTTCCAAGAGAAGCGCAAGCCGGTCTTCAAGGGCTGAGGGGCCAGCTCCTGCCAGACCTCGCTGGCTCTGGCAGGATGGCTCCATGAGCGCCAAACCGACCGACGCAAACGCGGCTGACTGGACCGTTGCCATCCCGGACCCGGATTTGCTATCTGCGTTGGGACCGCTTCCGGCCGGAATAAAGGCCGTCTCTTGGGACTTCGACGGCGAACCGGACGGGGCGCGATTAGACGAATTCGACGCCGTGGTCCTGCCGTATCCGGACACTGCCGGCGCCCTTCCGCAACTGGCGAAGCTGCAAAACCTGAAGCTGGTGCAGACCCAGACCACCGGCGTCGACGGAATCGCCGCAGTGGTGGGTCCGGACGTCGCGATCGCCAGCGCCGCCGGGGTGCATGCCGCCTCGACCGCCGAACTCGCCGTCGGTTTGATGCTCGCCTCGCTGCGCGGAATCGACATTGCCGCCCGGGACCAGCCCGAGGCACGGTGGCGCCATGAGCGCCGGCTCTCCCTGGCCGACCGGAAGGTCCTGCTGGTGGGCGTGGGTGGCATCGGCCGGGAAATCGCCCGCCGCCTGAAGCCTTTCGAGGTGCAGCTGACCCGGGTCGGAACCCACGCCCGCGACGACGGCGAGGGCCACGTCCACGGCACCGCGGAACTGGAGCAGCTTGCCGCGTTCCACGAAGTGCTGGTCGTCATCACACCGCTGACCGACTCCACCCACGGGTTGATTGATGCCGCGGTACTGGCGGCCCTCCCGGACGGTGCGCTGGTGGTCAACGTTGCGCGCGGGGCTGTGGTCGACACGGCGGCCTTGACCGCCGAAGTCGTCTCCGGCCGGCTGAGCTGCGCCCTGGATGTCACCGATCCCGAACCGCTGCCACCGGACCACCCGTTGTGGCGGGCCGGCAACGCGCTGATCACCCCGCACTTGGGCGGCGATACCACGGCGTTCGAACCGCGGATCGTCCGGCTCCTCCAGGAGCAATTGGCGGCCGTCGCCGCCGGTGAGGCTCCGCAGAACCTGGTGCAGCCGGGCCGCTTCCGGCGAGACTCAACCGGCATGGATCAGGGCGACGGATAAGCGGTGCGGTGGCCCGTCTTACCCGGCGGTCGCCGCGAAGGCGTCGGGACGCTCGGCCAGCTTGGCGCTGAACGCCGGGTCGATCTGGTCGCTACCGTGTTCCCCGTAGTAGAGGTCATTGGCTCGTTCTTCCAAAACCTCCTGCTGCGCCAGCGTCTTGGCCTGGGCCGCCTCGGCGGCGGTCGATTCGATCCCGTCCGCCAATACATCAAGCCCGAACCAGCGGTAGCCGGCCACCGCCGCGGCCAGCTCTTCGGGCTCCAGACCTTCCACGGCATGGAGCAAGCCGCCGTTCTGCGCCATGCCGTCGAGCAGCAGCAGATCCCGCAGTGCTCGGTCGCCCTCGGCCAGCGGACCGTCGTAGTCGTAGTCCACCGCGCGGTTCCAGACGTCGTCAGCGTTCATGGTGCTCCTTCTGTCGTTGTTATTCTTGCTTAGTACCCCGAGCGACGGTGGGAGTACTGAGCTCGCAATTCAGCCGTCGCTGCGTGGATCTCGGTTGGCGAAGTGCTCGACAGACTGGGTATACAACGCTCCAGATGGTACGCCGGTGTCAAGAGGCAGTACCCCCGTAGCGGCCCACAGCAGCTCCCGGAGCAGCTGACCCGATCCGTACACCCGGTAGTTACCTACGCGGTCCGGGTCGCCGGCCTCGTGCTCCAGCAGCACTGTAACCCGCTGGAGAGTGCCGTGTTCCTCATTCAGCCGGCTGTAGAACTCCAAACCGGGTTTAACCGGATAGGTGTCAGGCTCGTCCTCATCGGGTGCGAACATCTCCAGTTCCAAGGGAGAAGAAATGCTGCGGATGATGGACTCATCCGTGATCGTGTACAGGGCAGCGACGAGACCCTCATTGACGTGCTCGTCGTTGGCATAGTCCTGATCAGTGATGCCCTCCACCGGCAACGGTTCGGCCGCGTATCGGCAGCGGAGGAATTCCGCGACATCCCACAGCAGCGGGCACGGAGCGATTCCGGCTTGTAAGCGTGCTGCGGCGACCAGCCGCGGGCCAACGCCAGTTGACACATCATGCCTTTCTCTCACATGCCACGAAGCCGTGCTGTTCGAAACCGGATCCGAGACGCGGGGCCGAAGGCCCCGCTGACGTGCTCGTTGTGTTTTCGAAGATTACCGGCCTTCGCCGCGGGCATGGCCAAACACGCCCCGGCTTCACAAAAACATGGAGGTCCGTTGCGAGGGCGGCCGCGCAGCGCCGGGGGCTGGACAACCGTGCGGCGGCGCGAGCAGGATGGGAACGGCGCGTCGGGGCAGCCGCCCAGCGCCGGAGGAGGGATGACCGATGGGCATCATCGTGGCCAACATGTTCCTCACCCTCGACGGCGTGTACCAGGCGCCGGGCGCGGTCGACGAGGACCAGGAGGACGGTTTCGGCTATGGCGGCTGGCAAGCGCCGTTCTTCGATCAAGAATCCGGGGAAGCGATGGGCGCCGTCATCGACCGCATCGACGCGCTGCTGCTCGGGCGGAAGACATACGACATCTTCGCGGGCTACTGGCCGAAGGCGGGCGAGGACTCTCCGATCGCGGTGAAATTCAACGCGGTGCCGAAGTACGTCGTGTCCACCACGCTTACCGAGCCGTCCTGGGCGGGCACCACCGCCTTGCCCAACGCCATGGCCGCCGCGCACCTGCGCGAACGGCATGATGAGGTGCACTTGTTCGGCAGCGGCGACTTACTGCAGTCGCTGTTCACCGAGGACGTGGTGGACCGTCTCAACCTCTGGTTGTATCCGGTCACGGTGGGCAGCGGGAAGCGGCTTTTTGGCTCCGGCACTATTCCGGCGTCGTTCCGCTTGGTCGGCCCGGCCCGCACCTTCGAGAAAGGGGCGGTGGGGCTGGTCTACGAGCGTGCGGGCGAGGTCCAGACGGGCAACATTGAAGAGGTCGAGGCGCGCAGGAGCCAGGGCAACTGACAGCCAGGCAACTGACAGCCAGGCGACTGACAGCCAGGCGGCTGACAGCCAGCGGGGCGGCTGACCAGATCGCTGGCCGGCTCAGCGGGTATCCAGGTCCTCGAAAACCAGGAACGTCTGGGTGTCCAAAATGCCGGGCATGGACTGGATCTGGTCGAAGATGACCCGGCGCAGGTCCACATTGTCCACCGCGCGGACCAGCAGGATGACGTCAAAGTTCCCGCCGACCAGGGCGATGTGGTGCACCTCGGGGATGGACCGCAGGGCCTCGCGCAACTCGCGCCAGGAGTGCTGCCGCAGCTTCAACGTCACGTAGGCGGAGGCCTTCAGGCCGGCCTTGATCGGGTCCACCAGGGCGGTGAACTTGGTCAGCACGCCGGCCTCGGTCAGGCGCGAGATCCGCGAGTAGGCGTGGGCGCGGGAGATGTGCACATTCTCGGCCACCGCGGTCACGGACAGCCGGCCATCCCGGGTCAACTCCGCCAAGATCCGACGGTCAATATCGTCCAACTGGGGGACTTTCACCGCGGCGCTCTCTGCCATACGTCTACACCTCGTGGGGTTATCCAGCTCACACTGACAATTTGTCTCCAAGGCTACGGCGGATCAGGCAAATTTTCCACGTTTTGCCGCAGAAGTGGATACGAAAAGTAGCCGAATCCCATACTAAAGCTACACAGTTTCTTCAGGCAGCGGCCCCCGCAGTATGGCCGGGTGGCCCGGCAAGGTCGGCAACACCGCCGCGGCCGACCAAGGATTCGAGGGAGACACCATGACTATCTCAACCGGTAACCCGATCGAGGGATCGATGGCCGATCCGTCCCGCCGCGCCGGCATGGACGATCCGGTCACCGCCGAGGCCTACATGCTGCCCTCCGGCCAGCCCGTGCAGCTGGTGGATCCGGATGGCTTGCACGTGCACAACGACAAGTACCCGCTGCCCGACGGCGAGGCCCTGCTGAAGGCGTACCGCGAGCTGGTGGTGGGCCGCCGCGTCAACGACCAGGCCAATGCCCTGGTCCGCCAGGGCCGGCTGGCCGTCTACCCGTCCTCGCACGGGCAGGAAGCCTGCCAGGTGGCCTCCGCGCTCTGCATCGGCGCGGACGACTGGCTGTTTCCGACCTACCGCGACACCGTGGCCGTGATCGCCAAGGGCGTTGACCCGGTGCAGAGCCTGACCCTGCTGCAGGGTGACTGGCACGGCGGCTACGACCCGTACGAGCACAAAGTCTCCATCCAGGCCACGCCGCTGGCCACCCAGCTGCTGCACGCCGCGGGCGTGGCCCACGCGGCCAAGCTCAAAGGCGAGGACACCGTCGTCGTCGCTCTCTGCGGTGACGGGGCCACCAGCGAAGGCGACTTTCACGAGGCGCTGAACTTTGCCGCAGTGTTCCACCTTCCGGTGGTGTTCTTTGTGCAGAACAACCAGTACGCCATCTCCGTCCCGCTGAACAAGCAGACCGTGGCGCCGTCGCTGGCGCACAAGGCCATCGGTTACGGCATGCCGGGCGAGCGCGTGGACGGCAACGACACCGCCGCGCTGCTGGCCGTGCTGGGCAAGGCGGTGGACCGCGCCCGGGAAGGCGGCGGGCCGGCCCTGGTGGAGGCGCACACGTACCGGATGCAGTCGCATACCAACGCCGACGACGCCACCCGCTACCGCACCGACGACGAAGTGGCCGAGTGGGCGCCCAAGGACCCGCTGGTGCGCCTGCGGGCTTACCTGAAGGAGCTGAACGTCCTGACCGAGGAGCTGGAAGAGGAGATCGCTGGCCGGGCCGAAAAGGTGGCCGCCCAGATGCGCGACGGGCTCAACGCCGAGACCGAAGTGGACCCGGAGGACCTGTTCCGTTTCGTCTTCACCGAAAAGACCAGCCAGCTGCGCGAGCAGGCCGCCATGCTGCGCGATGAACTCTCGCGCGAGTCGGCCTGACCGCCGCCCACCGAAGGACACACCATGAGCACAACAATGACGTTCGCCAAGGCGCTGAACACGGCACTGGCCGATGAAATGGAAGCCGACCGCTCCGTCGTCGTCTTCGGTGAAGATGTGGGCCCGCTGGGCGGGGTTTTCCGCATTACCGACGGGCTGACTCAACGATTCGGCGAGGAACGCTGCTTCGACACCCCGCTGGCCGAATCCGGCATCATGGGCATGGCCATCGGCATGGCGATGAACGGACTGCGCCCGGTGGTGGAGATGCAGTTCGACGCCTTCGCCTACCCCGCGTTCGAGCAGGTGGTCTCGCACGTGGCCAAGATGCCGAACCGCACCCGCGGCAAGGTCAAGCTGCCGATGGTCATCCGGATTCCCTACGCCGGTGGGATCGGCGGCGTGGAGCACCACTGCGACTCCTCGGAGTCGTACTACGCGCACACCCCCGGGCTGACCGTGGTGGCGCCGGCCACCGTGGAGGACGCCTACACCATGCTCCGCGAAGCCATCCGCTTCCCGGACCCGGTGGTGTTCCTGGAGCCGAAGAAGCTCTACTTCTCCAAAGAGCAGTTGGACCTCGAGGCCCTGCAGTCGCGCTGGGGGACCCCGGCGCTGGACCGGACCGACGGACCCGAGCCGACGGCTGCGCCCGCCGACTCCAGCATTGGCCGAGCAGTCATCGCCCGCGAGGGAACCGACGCCACGCTGATCACCTACGGACCGTCCGTGCCCACCGTGATGAAGGCAGCGGCGGCCGCCGCAGAGGAAGGCCGCTCGCTGGAGGTTATCGACATCCGGTCCATCGTTCCGTTCGACGACGAGACCGTGATGGCCTCCGTGCGCAAGACCGGCCGCGCCGTCGTCGTCGCCGAAGCCCCCGGCTTCGCCTCGGTCGCGTCGGAAATCGTGGCTCGGGTGCAGGAACGCTGTTTCCACTCGCTCGCCGCCCCGGTCCTGCGCGTGACGGGTTTCGACATTCCGTACCCGGCGCCGAAGCTGGAGCACTTCTACCTGCCCAGCGTGGACCGCATCCTGGACGCCGTGGACGAACTGCAGTGGGAGGACGCGTAGCCATGACCCGACAAGTATTCAAGCTGCCAGATCTCGGCGAAGGCCTGACCGAGGCCGAGCTGGTCAACTGGCTGGTCAAGGTGGGCGACGAGATCCGCGTGGACCAGCCGGTGGCCGAAGTGGAGACCGCCAAGTCCATGGTGGAGGTGCCCAGCCCCTACGCCGGGACGGTCGCGGTGCTGCACGGAGCCGCCGGGGACACCATGGATGTGGGCAAGCCCCTCATCTCCGTGGATGCGCCGGGCTACGTGCACGACGGCGGTGCATCGGGTCCCGCTGGAGCCGCGCCGCAGGCGGGGGAGACTCCGGCCCACCCCGACGGCGAGGCCTACCGCAACGAGGAACGCGCCGGCATCAAGGAGCCGGCCCATCGAGAAGCGGCAGAATCCGGCTCCGGCAACGTGCTGATCGGCTACGGAACCCCCGGCGGGTCGGCCGGCTCCAAGCGCACCCGCAAGCCCAAGACCGGCCGCGTTGCGGTGGCCAGCGCCCCGGTGGTCGACCAAGCGAGCGCCCCGGTGGTCGACCAGGCGAGCGCCAGCGAGCGCGTGGTGACCCGCGAGGAGATCCGCGGCACAGCCCCGCTGGTCATCTCGCCGCTGGTCCGCAAACTGGCCCGCGACGCCGGCCTTCGCCTGACCGACATTTCCGGCACCGGGCCTGAAGGCATGATTCTGCGCAAGGACGTCGAGGCCGCGCTCACCGAAGCCCCGGTGGTCGACCGGTCTTCACTCGGCACCGACCGTGCCGCGGTGGCCGACCGGTCTCTACTCGTCGCTGGCGCGCCTCCATCGACCACCGCCGGCACAGCCCTGGGCACCGATGCACGCACCGGCCTCGGCATCTCGGCCCGCACGCCGATGAAGGGCGTCCGCAAGACCGTGGCGCAGGCGATGTCGCGCAGCCGCACGGAAATCCCCGAAGCCACCGTCTGGGTGGACGTGGATGCCACCGCGCTGCTGCAAATGCGTGCAGACCTGAAGCGCCGCGACCCGGAGAACACCCCGGGGCTGCTGGCCTTCATCGCGCGGTTCGTGCTGGCCGGCCTGGCCAAGTACCCGGAGCTGAACACCCGGCTGGAAGGCGAAGAGATCGTCGGCTTCGACGGAGTCAACCTGGGCTTCGCGGCCCAGACCGACCGCGGTCTGATGGTGCCGAGCGTCCGCAACGCGCACCAGCTCAGCGCCCGCCAGCTCGACGCCGAGATCAGGCGGCTCACCGCCGTCGCGCGTGATGGCAAGGCCACACCCGCCGAGCTGACCAGCGGTACCTTTACGCTGAACAACTACGGGGTCTTCGGTGTGGACGGCAGCGCCGCCATCATCAATTACCCCGAGGTGGCTATCCTCGGCGTCGGCCGGATCATCGACAAGCCGTGGGTCGTCAATGGCGAGCTCGCCGTCCGGAAGGTCACCGAACTGGTGCTGGCCTTCGACCACCGCGTGTGCGACGGCGGCACGGCCGGCGGCTTCCTGCGCTACGTTGCGGACGCCATCGAAAACCCCGGCAGCGTGCTCGCCGATCTCTGACGGTTGCCGGGCCCGCTATCGCTGATCGCGGGCCCGGTTCCGGCCTGTGCTGCGGGAAAGCTTCGGAAAATTTCCCTAGCTGACCCGTTCCGCTGGACGCTAACCTTAGGCATGATCACTCTGCCAGAGGCGTACCAAAAGTATCTCGCCGGGTTGTCTGCACACCATGCCGAGGCGCTCCGGCCGGTGTTCCTTGAATCGGCTGCCGATGGGGAGCACGGCATCTCGATCCGCGGCATGGGATCCAAGCATGTGCAGGCGTACGTCGACGACTCTGTGCCGTTCGGCGAAATCCACGAGGAAGTCCGCCACGCCCACGAGTACTGAAAAATGGGCTCGTTGCGCGGGGGGCGCGGCCGGTGCCGCGACCCAGTGTGCCACCGTTCGGTCGAAGGGGCCGGCGCGGTACGGTAGCAGGGAAAGGCCGCGCCATCTGCGTGGCCGGTAAGCGAGGCGATGGAGGATGACGGCCGGATGAGCGATGCCGCCCGATCAGAGGACACGACCGGCGAACCGGCGGAGACCGTGCAGGTTGCGCCCGGGAACTACGTGATCCGGACCCCGGAGTACCTGCTCAACAGCGGTCTGGTCATCGGCAAGAACAAGGCCCTGGTAGTGGATACCGGTGCAGGCCCGCGGCAGGCCCGGCGGATCTACGCAGCGGTACGCCGCTTGACCAAGCTGCCGCTCGCCGTCGTCAATACGCACTTCCACTATGACCACGTCTTCGGCAACGACTACTTCGCAGCCCAGGGCGTGCAGGATTTTTACGCGCACCGCAGTTGTGCGCACGACATCGCCGAGAACGGTGCGCTGCAACGGGCAGCCGTCGCGGAAACGGAACCGGAAATGGCGGCGGCCGAGGGCCAATACACCGCCATCAGGATCCCCACCAGGCTGGTGGACACGGAGACCACCGTCGACTTGGGCGGGGTCAGCGTCAAGCTTTTCCATCTGGGTCTGGGCCACACCGACGGCGACCTGCTGGTCGGCTCGCCCAGCACGCTGTTCGCCGGCGATCTGGTGGAGCAAGGCGCGCCGCCGGCTTTCGAGGACTCCTATCCCCGCGAATGGGTCGAGACGCTGCGGCGGATCTCCGGCCTGCGCCACGAGTACGACGTGCTGGTGCCCGGCCACGGCCAGACCGTCAGCGACGCCTTCGTGAAGAACATGTGCGAGACCATGGCCCTGGCCGTCCGGATGGGGGAACAGGCCAGCCGTGACACCCCCGCGGACGCCACCAAGGCCATCCCGATCCTGCCCTACGGTCCGGTGCAGTCCCGCTCCCTGCTGCAGCGGCTCAAAGCCAACAGGTGAGCGGCCCGGGGGATTTCAGCCTCCGCCAGATAGCGATTCCGGCCTTCGGCCCGTCGGTGCTGTACGGCGTCGGCATGGGCGCCATCGCCCCGGTGATCGCGCTGCGGGCCCACGACCTCGGCGCCAGCTTCGCGGTGGCCGCCCTGATGACGACCGTCGTCGGGCTCGCCTCGCTGCTGACCAACCTGCCGGCGTCGTCCCTCACCGCACGGTTCGGCGAACGGACGGCCCTGGTCGCGGCAGCCGTCTGGGCGATGGCGGCCATGGTGCTCGGCGCGACCGCCACCGGTTTGCCGCTTTTCGCCGCGGCCATCTTCATGGTGGGGATGGCGGGATCCGTGTTCAATCTGGCCCGGCAGTCCTACCTGACCGCGGCCGTGCCGCACCACCTGCGCGCCCGCGCCATGTCCACCCTGGGCGGGACCCACCGGATCGGCATCTTCGCCGGCCCGTTCCTGGCCGCCGCGGCCATCGCGCTGGGCGGCATCCCCGCGGCGTTCTGGCTGGGCGCAGTGACCATGGTGCTGGCGGCGGCGCTCTCGCTGACCGTGCCGGACTTCGAGTCGGCGAGGACGACGGCGCCGGGCGCACCGCCGGTGACCATCCGGAGCACCTTCACGCGCCACTGGCGGACCTTCGCCACCATAGGCATCGGGGTGATGTTGGTCGGTGCCGTCCGCGCCTCGCGGCAGGCGGTGTTGCCGCTCTGGGCCGAGAACCTGGGCCTGGATGCCTCGGCGGCGTCGCTGATCTACGGCATGTCCGGCGCCGTGGAAATGCTGTTGTTCTACCCGGCCGGCAAGCTGATGGACGTCAAGGGTCGGATCTGGACGGCGGTGCCCTGCATGGCCATCATGGCTGCGGGCCTGATCTGGGTACCGTTCACCACCGGCTTCACCGCGCTGCTGCTTGCGGCGCTGCTGATGGGCGTGGGAAACGGGATGGGCTCCGGGATCGTGATGACGCTCGGCGCCGACCACGCTCCGGCGGCGGGACGCCCCCAGTTCCTGGGCCTGTGGCGGCTGGTCACGGACACCGGCGTCATGGGCGGCCCCGCGCTGCTCAGCGCCGTCACCGCCCTCGTCTCGCTCTCCGTCGGGATATGGACGACGGCGGGGCTCGCCATCCTGGGCGCGGTCGCCCTGGGCTACTGGATCCCGCGCGCACCGCAGGTAACCCAGAAGCAACAGCTCAGCTCAAGGTAGCGGCGTTGATGGCCTGCGCCGCCTCAGTGCTTACGGGACTGGAAGCCGAACAGCCACGTCAATAAGGCGCTGAGCAGCATGCCGGTGCCGGTGATCAGGCCCATGCCGGCCCAGAAGAAGAACGGGATCCTGCCCTCGCCCGGGACCGCGGCGGCACCTAGCTGTTGCGCGAGCAGGTACAGGCCGGCGGCCACGCCGATTCCCAGCACGGCCAGCAGCCAGCACAGCCGCGGCCACCAGACGGACGCCGCCCAGAAACTTCCGTAGCCTGACCAGACGTTCCAGTCGTTGCCGTGCCGCAGCACGAAGGGACCGGCAGCCAAGGCCCAGAAACCGGCCACCAAAAAGGCCGCGACCACATCCGCCGGCCGGTGCCAGCCGTTGATCAAGGTGGCCGCGCCGGCCAGCACGGCATACAAACCGCCCGCCGCCGCGGCGAACGGGCGCCAGCGGGGCGATACCACCAGGAAGATGGCCAGGGCCGCGGCAGCGGCGATGGTCGTATGCCCGGACGGCAACGAATTGTGTTCCAGCGTCGGCACACCGCGGTCAGGCCGGTCGAGGATCAAGTTCTTCAGGATCCAGGTGGTGGCTGCCGACGCCGCGACCACGCCGACGCCGACCGCAGTGGGGACCCACCGCCGTCGTACTAATGCCACTACCAGCAGCACGGCGGCCGCCACGGCCACGGAGACGTCCGGCAGCAGGTCCAGGAAGTCGAGGAAAACTCCCCGGCCCAGCCGCCAGCCGGACTCCGCCTCCGCCCAGGCTGATTCATCAGCGAACTGCCCGGTGGTGGTCCGGACGAAGGCGTAATAGTTCAGCGCGAAAGCGCCCGCGCACAACAGCGCCCCCAGCCAAAAAAGGGCGGGAGCATGCGCTGCCGGACGGCGGGAGGCGGTCCGGGGGCGGAGGCTGGAACGCTGTGAAGTCATCGATTCAAGGGTCGCACACAATGCTGGCAGCGTCCGGGGAGGGGCCGCCAGCCGTACAGTGGGAATGATGATACCGCACCAGCTTCCAGACCTCTCGAGGCACCACGATCTGCCCGAGCTCGCCGATCTGCTGGCCACCGCACGCGTGGTTTCGCTGCCCATGAAAGTTCGCTTCCGCGGGGTGACGGAGCGCGAGGTGCTGCTGCTGGAAGGTCCGGCGGGCTGGGCGGAATTCTCGCCTTTTCTTGAGTACGACGACGCCGAGGCCGCCGCGTGGCTGGCCGCTGCGGTGGAGGCGGGCTGGCAGGGCTTCCCGGCGCCGGTCCGTGACAGCGTTCCCGTCAACGCCACCGTTCCCGCGGTGACGCCGGAGCAGGTGCCCGGCGTGCTGGCCCGCTACGACGGGGCGCAGACGGTGAAGATCAAGGTTGCCGAGACCGGCCAGGACATCGCTCAGGATGTGGCCCGCGTGGCGGCCGTGCGGGCCGCCGCTCCCGACGCCGTGCTGCGGGTGGATGCCAACGCCGGATGGGACGTCGCGGCGGCCGTCGACGCGCTGACCAGATTGGCCGAGTACTCGCTGGAATACGCCGAGCAACCGGTGCCGGATATCGCCGGCCTGCGCGCCGTCCGGACCGAACTGCGCCGGCGCGGCATCGAAACGCCCATCGCCGCCGACGAAAGCGTGCGCAAAGCCTCCGACCCGCTGCGGGTGGCCCGCGAAAAGGCCGCCGATTTGATCGTGGTCAAAGTGCAGCCGCTGGGGGGAGTGCGCCGGGCACTGGACATCGTCGCCCAAGCCGGCCTCCCCGCCGTCGTCAGCTCTGCCCTGGATTCCTCCGTGGGGATCCGCGCCGGCGTGGCCCTGGCCGCGGCACTGCCGGACCTTCCGTACGCCTGCGGCCTGGCCACGGTGTCCCTGATGGGCGGGGACGTCACCGCGCAATCGCTCGTGCCCGTGGCCGGGCGGCTGCCGGTGCGTGAAGTGGTGCCGGATCCGGCGCTGCTGGACCGCTTTGCCGCGCCGCAGGACCGGAGGCAGTGGTGGCTGGACCGGCTGGCGCGGACCTACCGGCTGCTGGAGGCCTGATCTAGCGGCGAGAGTGGCGAGAGCGGCTAGGCTGCGGGACCTTTGGGCCTTGTGTAGGAAAGGTGACTTGTCGGCGCCGCCGCCCATTCGCCGGCCCCGTTTAGCTGCTGCCCCCAGCGCTCCTCAGCATTGGGGAAACGCCCTTTCGTTTCCCGCTAACCATCCTCCAGCTCCTCCTGTAGAGCCATTTTTTCCGCCGCCAAAACGTCCGAGGCAGCCGATAGCGTGAACATGTGGACAGCGAGGACGTAGAGCTCCAGCTTCCGGTTCCAGGTGAGGGACTGGTGATGGATCTTGGTGTTCCCGCGCGTCCGGACAGTTCGCTGCTGGAAGCGCTGCTGCAACACGTTCTGGCAGATGCACTCCTGCGGCGCTACCGCGTCTCGCCCGGAGCCGCCGGAGGCTGCCTCGCCACCGCAGCCAGCGAAACCGCTGATGGTCTCGGGGCCTCGGCTCCGGAAGACACTAGCAATGATCCGTTGATACCGGAGGATGGCGCGGGCATACCGGCTGAGCTGGCCGGTCTGCTCGCCGTAGTGGATCCTGTGGCGCTGGATGATGCGCAGGCGATCGACTACCTGAAGGCTGCCGCTCGAGTGGACGCTTGGGTGCAATCGTGCCAGATACAGGCGCTGAACCGCTTCGCGCTGCTGCGGACCGGGCAGGGCGGGGACCGGGATCCGGAAGGTTTCTCCCGTTTCGCGCCGCAGGAGATTTCGGCGCACTTGTCCACGGGGGACGCCGCAGCGAGGGTAATGCTGGCAGACGCTCGGCACATCTGCACGAACTTACCGGGAACGCTCCAAGCCATGAGCTCCGGTGACCTCGACCTAGCACGGGCGAAAGCCCTGGCCCGCGGCTCCGCCGATCTGCCGGCGGAATGTCTTGAGGATTTCGAAGCCGCAGTGCTACCTGGCGCCGGGGACATCACCATGGACTCCGTGAGGTCGCGGGCCCGGAGGATGCGCGACCGGCTGCACCCGGAGTCGCTATCAGAGCGGCACCGGCGTGCGAACGAATCCCGGGACATGCAATTGACGAATCAGGACGACGGCATGGCCGAGCTATGGGTCCGCATGAGCGCTGACAAGGCCCATCTGGTCTTCGACCGGATCCAGTCCACCGCCCGATCCCTCCAAGGTCCCGGGGAAAAACGGACTCTTCCGCAGTTGCGGGCCGATGTGTTCTCCGATCTGCTGCTGTCCGACGCGGCGGTGGCGACTGCAGCGATTGCACCCACGGTGCCGGTTGGCGAACAGGCCGCACCGGCAGATAGCACGAAGTTGGTTCCTGAACCGGCACGGGGGAGTGCCGGCAGTGCGGGGCCTGGGATGCTGGTCACGATGCCGCTGACCACGATGCTGGGGCTCAGCGAGGAGCCCGGAGACCTCGCCGGGTACGGACCGATTCCGCCAGACATGGGCCGGCAACTCTCCCAGTTGGCGAAATCCTGGTTGCTGGTGCTGACAGATGACCAAGGCCAAGCAATCGCTGCGGCCAGGAAGTTGCGGATCCCGCCCGAATGGCTGAAACGGCTCGTCCGCATCCGGGACCGGCACTGTCGGTTCCCCGGCTGCCGCCGGGCAGCACGATACTGCGAGATCGATCATGTGATCGCGTGGGAAGACGGCGGCTTGACCGTGCTGGAGAACCTGCAATGTCTATGCGCGGCGCATCATGCGGCGAAGACCGCCGGTGAGTCCAGTGCTGAGGCGGGTCCGAACGGTGAAGTCACGTGGACCACGCGCACAGGGCACCGCAAGACCACCTTCCCGGATGAAGGCTGGGACACACTCCTGCCCCGCGCCGCGGGCGGCGGTGGCGAAGCCGAAGTTGATGGCGAGAGCGGTCACGATGGTGAGAGCGAAGCCCAAGTAGAGGGCGACGGCGCGGCCAGCAGCAGACGCAACACCGCCGGAACCGGGGAAGGGAAGCACAGGCGGACCCTGGGCGGCAAGCGAACCCTGGGCGGCATCGAACTGCCTGACGACGAGGACACCGACCCGAACGCACCACCACCGTTCTGACCCTGTCGTTGTATCACAGGTCAACGCTTCTCCGGCGGCACAACGGGAAGCGAAGGTCAGGTTTTTTGTCCAGTGTTGGCCGAGAATTCACCAGCACTCGGCCTTCCGGTCGATTTCAATCGAAACGCTGAGGGAGGGAACCGACAGATTGAATGTGGAAGGCGAAAATCGTGACCGATACCAAGAAGCGCTACCTGCCGATGCTGGGCCATGTGTCCGGGAAGCGCAGCGCCGTGACCTGCGCGCTCAAGTGCGACAACGCCTGCGCCAAGGGCGTTTGCAACACTTCGGAGAACAACTACTTCCGGGACATTGTCTCGGCCGAGTACTCCCGCCGCCGGATGATGGGGCTGGGCGGCGCGGGCGCGCTGGCGCTGATGTTCGGCGGCGGGGCAGCAGCCGCCGAGGCGCAGGTCGGGCTCGCCCCGGCCGCCAAGGCCGGACAGGTCGCGGGGAACCGCAGCAAGCTGAAGTTCGACGGCATCAAGGCTGTGCCGAACAACGTGGACGACGTGGTGGTCCCTAAGGGCTACAACTGGGACCCGGTAATCCGCTGGGGCGACCCGCTGTTCAATGACACCCCGGAGTTCGACCCGGAGAACCAGACCAAGGAGTCCCAGTCGGGCCAGTTCGGCTACAACAACGACTACCTGGACATCATCGAGATTCCGGGCAGCAACGGCAAGCGTGCGGTGCTGTTCGCCAACCACGAATACACCAACGAGGGCATCATGTTCCCGCCGGACATGCCGGTTGAGCGCCAGCGCGAGGTGGCGATGGCCGCGCACGGACTGTCTGTGGTGGAGTTGGAGCGCAAGGGCAAGGGCCAGCCGTGGCGGTACGTCCGGGGCGCCGACCTAAACCGCCGGTTCCTGATGGACACCGAATACGAACTGACCGGTCCGGCCGCCGGCTCGGACCTGCTCAAGACCCAGGCCGATCCCACGGGCCGCATGGTGCTGGGCACGCAGAACAACTGCGCGGGCGGCACCACTCCCTGGGGCACCGTCCTCTCGGGCGAAGAGAACTTCAACCAGTACTTCAAGGTGTCGGCGCCGACCGCCGAGCAGCGCCGGTACGGGCTGACCTCGGCCAACCCGTCGCGCGGCTGGCACATTCCGGAACCGCGCTTTGATACCGACCGTCCTGAAGGAAAGAACGAGGACAACCGGTTCGGCTGGATTGTGGAGGTCGATCCGTTCGATCCGACGTCCACCCCGCGCAAGCACACCGCGCTGGGCCGCTTCAAACACGAGGGCGCCAACGTGACCATCGCAGCCTCCGGTCACGCGGTGTCCTACTCCGGCGACGACGAGCGCTTCGACTACCTGTACAAGTTCGTCTCCAAGGGCAAATACCGCGAGGGCGACAAGAAGCACAACATGACCCTGCTGACCGAGGGCGACCTTTTCGTGGCCAGCTTCAAGGGCAACTCGCCGCAGAACCAGATCGACGGTTCCGGCGTGCTGCCCTCCGACGGCGCGTTCGACGGAACCGGGCACTGGATCCAGTTGACCCGCGACGGTAAGTCCCTGGTGCCGGGTATGGGCATCGACCAGGTGCTGGTCTACACCCGCCTGGCAGCCGACGCGATGGGCGCCACCAAGATGGACCGCCCGGAGGATGTTGAGATCAATCCCGCCACCGGCAAGATCTACATGGCGTGCACCAACAACACCTCCCGGACCCGCGCGCAGGTGGATGAGCCGAACCCGCGGGCCAACAACCGCCACGGCCACATCGTCGAAATGACCGAGACCGGCGACCAGACCTCCACCGAGTTCACCTGGAGCGTGATCCTGGTGGCCGGCGACCCGGCCGTGGACGAATCCGTCTACTTCGGCGGCTACCCGGCAGACCAGGTGCAGCCGATCTCTTGCCCGGACAACCTGGCCTTCGATTCCGCCGGCAACCTGTGGGTCTCCACCGACGGCCAGCCTGGCACCATCCAGCGCAACGACGCCCTCTTCCGCGTCACACTGGAAGGAAACGAACGCGGCAAGGTGGAGCAGTTCATGGCCGTGCCGATCGATGCCGAGACCTGCGGGCCGCTGATTCACGACGACGACGGACTGGTTTTCGTCGCGGTCCAGCACCCGGGCGAGGACGGCAGCTGGGGCGCGCAGCGCTCGCTGTTCCCGGACTACGTCCAGGAAGGCCGCCGCGCCAAGCGTGGCGACGCCGCGCTGCCCCGCCCGGCCGTGATCCAGATGTTCAAGGGCAAGAACGGGCACGTGAAGCGTTAGCCTTGCACGGCCGTGAAGCGGCGGCCTGACGCAGGCTGTCGCGACAGGAGCTCTGCCGCGACCGGAGCTAACAGACGGCCATGTCCACCCGGACGTGGCCGTCTGCTTACCATGAGGGGGTGACTGCGCAGCTGAGCTCGATGGAAGCCGCCCGCCTGGCCGTGAGGGCCTTGGTGTGGGGCGGCGTGCGCGACGTCGTCATCGCCCCTGGTTCCCGCAGCGCCCCGCTTGCTTATGCGCTCGCCGAGGCGGAAACCCGCGACGAACTGCGGTTGCATGTGCGCATTGACGAGCGCGGGGCGGCCTTCACCGCGCTCGGGCTCTCGCTGGGCTCGGTGCGTCCGGTCCCCGTAGTCACCACGTCCGGAACAGCCGTGGGCGAGCTGCTGCCGGCCGTGATGGAAGCCAACCACGCCGGGGTGGAGCTGCTGGTGATCTCCGCCGACCGGCCGGAGGAAATGCGCGGCACCGGGGCCAATCAGACCACGGTCCAACCCGGCCTCTTCGGCATCCACGTGCGCTCCGCCGTCGACATTCCGGCCGGCGATGATCCGACGGATGCTATCCGCACCAGCCTGCTCTGTGCCAAAGGCATTCCGTTGCCTCCGGCGCCGGCCGACCTTCGCGCGCTGGCAGCCACGCCATCGCCTGGACAGCCCACGGCGCCGGCCGACCTCGGCCCGCACCAGGGCGCGGTGGGTCCGGTGCACATCAATCTGCCCTTCCGCGATCCCTTGTTCCCGGCGCAGGAGCAGCAGCTGGACCCGGGTCGGCAGCCGGCGCCGGACCGGCAGCAACTCGACTTCACCGGCCAGGACGACGTCGGTGCTTCCGTCACGCTGACAGCGGAACCTAGCGGCACGCCCACGGCGGCGCCCCCGACGACGGATGGGCGGGAACTTGGCTGGACCAGCAACTGGCCGGAGAGCCTGTCCGAACCGGCCGTCTACGCCGCCGACCAACGCCGCACGGTAGTGGTCGCCGGCCACGGTGCCGGAGCCGTGGCTGAGGCCTTCGCCCGCGCCCACCGGCTGCCCCTGCTGGCTGAGCCCTCCTCAAACGCGCGCTTCGGCCCGAACGCGGTTGGCCCCTACCGCATGCTGCTGGGCCGATTCGGGACGCAGATCGAGCGGGTGGTGGTCTTCGGACGGCCCACGTTGTCCCGTCCGGTCGCCGCGCTGCTGGCGCGCGAAGACGTGCAAACTGCGCTGTACCAGCCCGAACCGGTCGCCTGGTTCGAACCGGGGCGGCGTCGCGAACGTGTCATCTCCGAGCCTGAGGACCTGTCCCTTTTCGCCGGATCGGGTCCGGACGGCTGGCTGCAACTGTGGCGACAGGCAGCCGGGGCCGCCGATGTAGCGTTGATCCACGTGCTGGACGCCGAACCGGCACTCACCGGGCTGCGGGTGGGCCGGTCGGTATGGCTGAATACCCGCGGCCGGCTGGTGCTGGGTTCCTCCAACCCAATCCGCGACGTAGACCTGGCCGGCACACCGATCGACATACCGGATGCCTTCGTGCACGCCAATCGCGGGCTGGCGGGCATCGACGGGACGGTGGCCACGGCGTCGGGCATCGCACTGGGGACAGGAACCGGAACCAGGGCACTCATGGGTGACCTGACGTTCCTGCACGACGCCGGGTCGCTGTTGCTCGGACCGGGGGAGCCGGAGCCCGACCTGCAGATCGTGGTGGTCAACGATGCCGGCGGCGGGATTTTCTCGACCCTGGAACACGGGAAGGTGGGGGAGCAGGCATCGTACGCGTCCGCCGTCGAACGCCTCTTCGGCACCCCGCACCGGGCGGACCTCGCCTCGCTGGCGGCTGGCTACCGGGTCCAGCACCGGCTGGTCAAGGACGCCGATGAGCTGGACACCGTCCTGTCCGAGCCGGTGACCGGGCGCAGCGTGGTGGAAGTTCGGACGGACCGAAGCCGGCTGCGCAGCCTCCACGCAGAAGTGGCGGCCGCTATTGCGACCGCCACTTCCGAGTTGTTGGGTTGAGGTTATAGCTAGTTGAGCTGTAGCTACTGGGCTGTGTTACTGGCTGAGCCGGGCTAGAGGACCTTCGAGAGGAACGCCTTAGTGCGTTCGTGCTGCGGGTTCCCCAGGACGTCCTCGGGTTTGCCCTGCTCCACCACCACGCCGCCGTCCATGAAGACCACGCGGTCGCCGACCTCACGGGCGAAGCCCATCTCGTGGGTCACCACCATCATGGTCATGCCTTCGTCCGCCAGTTGGCGCATGACCGCGAGGACATCGCCCACCAGTTCCGGGTCCAGCGCGGAGGTGGGCTCGTCGAAGAGCATCATGTCCGGGTTCATGGACAGTGCCCGTGCGATGGCGACGCGCTGCTGCTGGCCGCCGGAGAGCTGGGCCGGATAGGCGTTCTCGCGGTTGGCCAGGCCCACCTTCTCCAGGTTCTTCCGGGCAACGTCCATAGCTTCGGCCTTGCCGCGCCGCTTGGCCCGGCGCTGGGCCAACGTGAGGTTGCCCAGGACGTTCAGATGCGGGAACAGGTTGAACTGCTGGAACACCATGCCGATCCGGGTACGGATCTTGTCCAGGTCCGTCTCTTGGTCGGTGATGTCGACACCTTCCACCAAAATGGTGCCGCTCGTGGGCTCTTCCAGCCGGTTCACGCAACGCAGCAGGGTGGACTTGCCCGAACCTGACGGTCCGATCACGCAGACCACTTCGCCTTGGTTCACGTGGAAGTCGATGCCTTTGAGGACCTCGTTGCTGCCGAAGTTCTTGCAGAGGTCCCTGACCTCGATGGCGGGCAGGTCCGGGCGCAGGGATTGTTCAGTCATGGGGTTACCGGCTTCTCTTGTTGCGTCTCTCCAGCCAGGCAACCAGCTGGGTGAGCGGCAAGGTAATGATCAGGTACATGAGGGCCGCGGCAACCAGGGGAGTGGCGTTCGCGAACTGGGAGACGCCGTCGCGCGCAAAGGTGGTGAGTTCGCGTTGGCTCAGGGCCATCCCGGCGATGAAGAGCAGGGAGGTGTCCTTGATCAGGATGACCAGCTCGTTGGTCAGCGGCGGGGTGACGATGCGGACCGCCTGAGGCAGCACCACGGAGACCATGGTCCAGCTCGGGTTCATGCCCAGCGAGCGGGCAGCCTCGCGCTGGCCCGACGGAACGGCCTCGATGCCGGCGCGGATGGTCTCCGCCATGTAGGCGGCTGAGACGATGATCAGCGCGATCAGGCCAGCGCCCGCAGTGCCACCCGGCGGACGCCACTGGAAGGCGATGGGGACCGCGAAGGCAAAGCCGAAAATCACCAGCAGGGCAGGCAGGCCGCGGAACAGTTCAATGTAGGCGGTCGCCACCCAGCGATAGGGGGCCACCGGGGAGAGCTTCATGAGCGCCAGGAGGAGGCCCAGGAGCAGGCCGCCAATAAAGGCGATGATGGTGTAGACGACGGTGTTCTTTGCCGCGATGGTGATGATTTCAGGGAACTGCTCGCTGAATACTTCCGGATTAAGGAAGCTCGTCTGGATGGCCTGCCAATCGGCGAGCAGGACAACGACGGCCACGGCGGCTATGAAGATCGCGTAGAGGACCCCGCGGAAAAGTCGGCGGCGGGTCGAAGGTTTCACTGGTGATGCCTTCCAGCTGTAAGTCGGCGGCCCCCGTTCCGGCGCTGGCGCACCGGAACGGGGGCCGGAGGGCGTACTACTCGGTGAAGTACTTGTCGTAGATTTCCTGGTACTTGCCGTTGTCGCGCAGCGTCGAGAGGGCATCATTGACGGCCGAGACCAGGGCCTCGGAGCCTTCCTTCTTCGCCGCAAAGCCGTAGGCCTCGTCGGTCTTGTACTCCTCCACCAAGGTGAACTTGCCGTCCTTGGCGTGGCCGATGTTCACCGGCAGGTCCTGCAGCAGGGCATCGACCTGCTTGGCCTGGATGGCCTGAAACATCTCGGCGTCGGACGGGAAAGCGACAACTTCCGCGTCAGACGGCGCGTTCTCGCGGGTGTAGGTCTCGCCGGTGGTGCCCTGCTGGACCCCTACCTTTTTGCCGGAGAGATCTGCAATTGCCTTGATGTCGGAGCCCTCCGGAACCAGCAGCGACTGCAGCGAGTCGTAGTAGGGGTCGGAGAAGGCGATGTTCTTCTTGCGGTCCTCGGTGATGGTCATCGCGCTGGCGCCGAGGTCGCACTGGCCGGCGGCAAGGGTGACGCCCGACTGCAGGGCGTCGAAGCCGACATCCTGGATGGCCACTTCGAGGCCCATATCCGAAGCGATCTCGGTGACCAGGTCGATGTCGAAGCCCGTGTACTTCCCGCCCTCTTCGAACTCAAACGGCGGGTAGGGGATGTCGGAGCAAACGGTCAGCGTGCCGGCCTGGACCAGGGGCAGATCGCTACCCGCGCCGCTGGCGCTGCCGGTGCTGCCGTTGCTGCCGGCGTTGTCCGAACCGCCGCAGGCCGTCAAAGCGAGTGCCGCCACGGCCAGGAGGGAGAGCCCCCGGGCCGCCTTGGATGCTTTTTTGCGCATAGTTACTACCTTTGTCTCGTTGGAAATCCGGCTTAAGTGTAGCGGGAACGTATCCGTCACTGGTGATATGCACCACAGGCTACATTGATTGCCTATTGGGAAACAGTGAACCCCGCGGATTGTCGGTGAATAGTTATCAGCGGCGCAGGCCCAGCGCCTCGATCATCGGCCGGAACTTCGCCCAGGTTTCGGCCAGTTCGGCCTGCGGGTCGGAGCCATCCACGACGCCGCATCCGGCATAGAGCCGGACCTGCTGTGGGCTTTCGACGACGGCGCCGCGCAGCGCGATTCCCCATTCGCCGTTGCCCGCCCCGTCGGTCCAGCCCACCGGACCGGCGTAGGGTCCGCGGTCCATTTGTTCCAGCTCGCGGATCAGCGCTCCGGCAACCTCGGTGGGGGTCCCGCAGACGGCTGCCGTGGGGTGCACGGCTTCGGCCAGCTCCAACGACGACGGCGGCTGCCCGGCGTCGTGTGCCAGCTCGGCAGAGACGTCCGAGGCCAGATGCCACACGTTGGGCAGTTCCAGTACGAAAGGCTCGCTGTGCGATGTCATGGCGGTGGTGAACGGTTCTAGCTTGCGGGTCAGCGAGTCAATGGCGATCTGGTGTTCGTGCCGCTGCTTCTCCGAGCCGGCCAGCACCCGCTGGGCGTAGTCGGTGTCCGACTCGCCGCCATGGTTCTGCGTCCGTGACCGGTCCAGGGTGCCGGCCAGTACCCGGGCGCGGGCCACGTTGTTTTCGACCTTGATCAGCATCTCCGGTGTGGAACCGATCAGCCCGTCCACGGAATACGTCCAGCAGTCCTTGTATCGTGCGGCCAGTTCGCGCAGCACCTGCGCGGTGGCGATGGGCGTGGACAGGTTGGCCACCACGTCCCGGGCCACCACGAGTTTGCTCAATACCCCGGCCTGGATGCGCTCAACACCCGCGGACACGGCATCCATGTAGGCCTGCTCGGACACTTGTCCCGGCACCAACGAGTCGGCCGGATCCGGGCTGCGTTCGACCGAAATTTCCTCAACCCACGCTGCCAGGGCAGCTTCGGCGGTCGCGGCACTGAGGTGGGCATCGCCGTCGTACGTGAGATAGGTGAGCCAGGCACGGTCCCCATCCAGACCGACCAGCACCTCCGGCACCACCAGGCGGGAACTGTGGGCCGAGGTGAAGGAGAACGCGAAGGAGCCGAAGGCGACCGGTCCGGTGCCGGGTCCGCCCACCTGGTTGTCGATGTCGGCCCCGGCTTGGAGGCCGCGCCACCACGCTGCGGCCTGCTGGAATCGGTCCGGCCCGCTGGCCGTGAAGCGTGCCACCTCGCCGAAGCCGGCCAGGCCGCCCTCGCGGCGCACCCAGCAGAGCACGTCGTCGCGCACCAGATATTCCAACAGCCCTTGGGTGTCCGGGACCGCGGGCCACTCGACCGTAATGCCGCGCAGGGTGCCGGTAGGCGATCGGTCCGACTCTAGGGCTGCCGACTCTAGGGCCGCCGCCTCTAGCGCCGCCGCCTCTGGGGCCGTGCCGACGGCAGTGGCGGCCGGCCGGGTTCCGGGCAGACCGGACGAGGGGGAGAGCGCGGAGGTCATGGACATTAAGCCTACTCTGCCTCGCAGGGGACACCGGCCGCGCACGGGCCCCGCACGCCCGGGTTCGCGGCCGGGGGCCGGTCTTTGAGACAATGAAGCGGTGAATCGTGCATCGCTGGAGAAGCGCCCGGATGAAGTAGCCGCCATGTTCGATGACGTGGCGCCGAAATACGACCTGGTCAACGATGTGCTGTCGATGGGCCAGACCCGCCGGTGGCGCCGGATCGTGGTGGATGCGGTGGGCGCCGAGCGTGGCCAGAAGGTCTTGGACCTGGCCGCCGGAACCGGCACCTCCAGCGAGCCGTATGCCGACGCCGGCATCCACGTGGTGGCGTGTGATTTCTCGCTGGGCATGCTGCGCGTGGGCAAGCGCCGCCGCCCGGACATCGACTTTGTGGCCGGCGACGCCACCAATCTCCCGTTCGCGGACAACTCCTTCGACGCGGTGACCATTTCCTTCGGCCTGCGCAACGTCAGCGATCCGAAGTTGGCACTGCGCGAGATGCTGCGCGTCACCAAGCCCGGCGGCCGGATGGTGATCGCCGAGTTCTCGCAGCCGACCTTCGCGCCGTGGCGGACCGTCTATACCGAATACCTGATGCGGGCGCTGCCGGCGATCGCCTCCAAGATCTCATCCAACCCGGACTCCTATGTCTACCTGGCCGAGTCAATCCGCGCCTGGCCGAACCAGGACCAGTTGGCGGAATGGATTACCGGCGAAGGCTGGCAGGACGCGGCCTACCGCAACCTGTCCGGCGGCATCGTGGCCGTCCACCGGGCCACCAAACCCGGCCGGGAAGATGTGGCCAACACCGATGCCCAGGCTGCGCTGAAGCACCAAAGCAGCCGGCGCACCCTGTAGCCATGTCAGTTCTGATTGTTGGGGCCGGTCCGGCAGGAGCCACCGCGGCGCACTACCTGGCCGCGGCCGGTGTGGACGTGACCGTGCTGGAGAAGACCGCCTTCCCGCGCGAAAAGGTCTGCGGTGACGGGCTGACGCCGCGCGCCGTGCGCGAGGTGCAGCTGCTGGGTCTGCCGCACGAGGAATCGGCCGGATGGCGCCGGAACCGGGGGCTGCGGCTGATTGCCGGCGGCCGGCAGCTTGAGCTGGCCTGGCCGGAGCTGAGCGATTTCCCGGACTACGGCCTGATCCGCACGCGGCTGGGCTTTGACGAGGCGCTCGCGCGCCATGCCGAGTCGGCCGGGGCCGTGGTGCTGGAACGCCATTCAGTCTCCACCGCATTAAGGGACGACGCCGGACGGGTCATCGGCGTGCGTGCCAACCTGCTGGATGAGCGCGGCCGCAAGACCGGCGTGACCAAGGACTTCTTCGCCGACGTGGTGCTCGCCGCCGATGGCAACTCCACCCGCACCGCGCTGAGCCTGGGCATCGAAAAGCGCGACGACCGCCCGCTGGGCGTGGCCGTCCGTACCTACTTCAACTCGCCCCGGCACGACGACGACTGGATGGAAGGCTGGCTGGAACTGCCCGACGCCGCCGGTAATCCGCTGCCCGGCTACGGCTGGGTTTTCGGCGTGGGGGACGGCACCTCCAACGTGGGCCTGGGCATTTTGAACTCGTCCAAGTCCTTCGGCAAGCTGGACTACAAGCAGGTGCTCCGCGAGTGGACCGCCGGAATGCCCGAGGACTGGGGCTTCACCGAGGAAAATCAGGTCGGCGAGATCCGCGGCGCCGCCCTGCCGATGGGCTTCAACCGCACCCCGCACTACAGCCCCGGTCTGCTGCTCCTGGGCGACGCCGGCGGCATGGTCAGCCCTTTCAATGGCGAGGGCATTTCCTACGCGATGGAGTCGGCCCGCTACGCCGCGGAACTGATCGCCGACGCACACGCCCGCTTGTCCGGTTCCGGCGGCCAGTTGCTCAGCCGGGCCGGGTTCGACGCCGCGCTGTCCGCTTACCCGGAAATCATCCGCGGACATTGGGGCAGCCACTTCACCTTGGGCCGGATTTTCGCCCAGCTGATCGGCAAACCGGCCGTCATGAAGCTGGCGCTGCGAACCGGAATGCCGGTCCCGCCGCTGATGCGCTTTGTGGTGCGGATGCTGGCTAATCTGACAGACTCAGGCGGCAAGGGATTTGAGGATAGAGTTATTCATCTGCTGGAGCAGCTCACGCCGCCTGCATCCAACCAGACTGGCGGCAGCAAGCCGACCAGCCACACCGCCCCGACGATTAGTTAGTGTTGAACCGTGACTGACGCTAAACCGAGTTGGACTCCTGCCGGCCAGAACCCGCCGGAGTCGCCGGAGCTGGATACAGCAACCGCCGCCCTTGCCACCAGCTTGAACCTGCCGGTCGGATTCGACCCGGTGGCGCAAGACGCCGTGCTCGGTCCCGAGGTCTCCACCGCTCTGGCCCGGGTGGAAAAGCAGCTGCGCGCGGCCATTGCGCATTCCGATCCGTTCGCCGATGCCACCAGCCGCCATCTGGTGGAAGCCGGCGGAAAGCGGATCCGTCCGCTGCTGACCATCCTCGCCTCGCAGCTGGGCAACGGCTCGGTCCCCGACGTGGTGCAGGCCGCCGTCGTGGTTGAACTGACGCACCTGGCCACGCTCTACCATGACGACGTGATGGACTCCGCCCCGTACCGGCGGGGCGCTCCGACCGCGCACGAGGTGTGGGGCAACCAGGTGGCCATCCTGGCTGGCGACCTGATCTTTGCCCGCGCCTCGCTGCTGGTCTCCCAGCTGGGCCCGGAGGCCGTGGGCATCCAGGCCCGGACCTTCGAACGGCTCTGCCTGGGTCAGCTGCACGAAACCGTCGGCCCGCGCGACGACGAGGACCCGGTGGAACACTACTTGTCCGTCATCGCGGACAAGACTGCCTCGCTGATTGCCACCTCCGGCCAGCTGGGCGCCATGTTCTCCGGCGCCGGCGAGCAGGCTGTCAACGTGATGCTGGAATACGGCGAGAAGGTGGGCGTTGCCTTCCAGCTGGCCGACGACGTCATCGACGTGACCGGGCTCAAGGTCAAGTCGGGCAAGACCCCGGGAACGGACCTGCGCGAGGGCGTGCCCACCTTGCCGGTGCTCTTGCTGCGCCAGGCCGCGGCCGACGGCGATGCTTCCGCCGCCTCGGTGCTGGCACTGGTGGACGCCGATCTGACCTCCGACGAAGCCCTGGCCGAGGCGGTCACCGCACTGCGCGGACACCCGGTCACCGCGAAGGCCTGGTCCATCGCCGGCGAATGGGCCGACGCCGCCAAGGCGGCCCTGGACCCGCTGCCGGAGAGCACGGTGAAGTTTGCGCTGACGGCCTTCGCCGAAGCCGTCGTGGACCGCGAGGTCTAACCCTTGCGGCGCGCTCTGACCGGCCGGTGAGCCGATGAGCGTAGAACAGGCACTGTTGTCCTTTGCCCTGGTGGCCGGTCTGCTGACCCTGGTGCCGGGAATGGACACCGCGCTCGTGCTCCGTTCGGCGGTCAGCCAAGGCCGGGGCAGGGCCTACGCCACCGCGCTGGGCATCAATACCGGAGCCTTGGTTTGGGGGATTGCGGCAGCGGTCGGGGCTTCGGCGCTGCTGGCCGCCTCGGAGATGGCGTTCATTGTGCTGAAGATTGCCGGCGCGGCCTACATGGTCTGGCTTGGCGGCCGGATGCTGTGGAAATCGTTCCGCAGGTCCGGCGCGCACCTGCCCGGTGCGGCAGAGCCGAAGGCTTCGGCGTCGTACGCCAAGGCCTGGTTCACTGGTGTGGGCACCAACCTGCTGAACCCGAAGGTCGGCGTGTTCTACATGGCGATGATCCCGCAGTTCATTCCGCCGGATGTCTCGCCGGCCCTGATGGCCACCGCGCTGGCCTTGGTGCACAACCTGGAGGGGCTGGTGTTCTTCTCGGCCATCATTTGGGGCACGCATGTTGCCCGCCAGTGGCTGCGCACCCCGGCCGTGGTGCGTACGATCGACCGGATCACCGGCACCGTATTGGTCGGCTTCGGCGTGGCGCTGGCGGCGGAGGCCCGCTAACCGCAGCGGCCGAGCACATCCGGCGGCTCGGGGGACTTACTCTTCTTCTTCCTCGTCCCCGAAGACCCACTCGAACATGTCGAAGACGAACTCGCTGAAGGTCGCCTCTTCGCTCTGCCACCGTGGCTTCGGGCTGTTCGTGCGGACCCAGACAATGGGGTCGGGCACATCCAGGTGCTCGGATTTGAAACCCCAGTTTGCTTCTTCGTCCATCTCGTCCAGGAACAGCATATAGCCGTCCTCGATCTCGAGCTCGTCCGGGTCGAAGAAGAAGTCGTGGGCCTCCATCAGGTCCTCGCAGCCGCCCAGCGCGTGGTAGAACTCCACCAGCGCCTGCGGAACCTGGAACTTGTGCTCGCCCAGCAGCCCCTCGAGGTCGTCATAGGAGATGCCGTCGTCTTCGGTCCACGTCCGGTCCAGATACTTGGGCACGAGGGCACGGAACTTGTCCACGAACATTTCGGGCATGGTTTCTCCCTGGAACGGTTGGTAGGCGGGCTTGGCTACCATCCTATGTGGCGGCACCGGCTGGCTCGAACCGATGACGACGACGGTGCCTACCTCGCGTCCGTCAGTCCCGACGGCGCGTGGCCAGGCCTGGGTAGTCGATCACGATGCCGTCGGAGTCCACCACAATCTCGGCGCTGAAGTCGCCGGAACTGTAGGTGACAGCGGCAGTGCCGGTGCCGTCGTCGTACGCGCGGGAGCCGCTGTAGATCTGTTGCCGGCCGAGTACCCGCAGGCTCGGCATCTCCACCCATGCCACCGTCAGCTCTGCGGCCGCTTCGGCGTCGTGGACCAGGCCCAGCCGCAGGATTGGCATGGTGTTGGTGGCCGGGCACAGACCCAGATCGCAGTCCACCGCCCCGGTCAGCGACGCCGGATCGACGATGCCCGGCTCCGGCAAGTCGCTGTCGCCGGACACCTTCGTTGCCGCCCGCCAGCTGCCGTCGGTGGCGCGGTCCAACACCAGGTACCTGCTCCAGCCCCGCCCGTGGACGGAGACCGTGAGGTTCTCGGTGAACCAATTGCCGGTGGTGGTCAGGGCCCAGCTCGCGGCGTAGTCGGCGGTGCGCGAGGCGCCGTGCGCGCTGAGCCGTTCGGGTTCCAGGTTGATGGTGGCGGTGTCGGCGCGCCGCGGATCATCGGTTCCCAGCCAGGTCACCGTGCGGCTCTCGTGCGTCTCGTGTCCCATGACCCCCAGCCTTGTGCCTGCGCCCACTTATGACAAGGGTTCGGGAGCGGCCGCCCGGACTAGCCTTGCGACCCCGAGTCGGAGCCCAGCCGCCGCACGGTCAGGGCCAGCCACAGGTGCACCCGATCCGCGGTGAGCGCGGGGTCGTAGCCGGTCAGCTCCACAATCTGGGCCAACCGGTAGCGAACGGAGTTCCGGTGCAGCCCCAGCTCCTCCGCCACCGCGGCTACCGATCCGTTCAGTTCCAGATAAGTCTGCAGCGTGGGCAGCAGGGCGGCATCATGCGCGGCGTCGAAGTCGGCCAGCGGGTCCAGCGCCTCGGCCGCCAGAGCACCCAGCGGCACGTCCTCCGAGGCCAGCAGGAGGGAGGTCAGCGACAACCGCTGCGGCGCGTTCAGCCGACCGCCCCGGCCCACGGCTTCCTTGGCCTCGAAGTAGCTCCAGCGCAGCCCGTTCGCCTGGGCGTAGCTGCCGCCCACGCCCACGGTTGCGGTGAGGCCCGCGCTCTGCAGGTAGGTGCTCAGCTCCCGGCCCAGCGATTCAGCCGATTCGGCGCCCTGCACCACCAGCACCAGCCGCTCGTCCACCAGGCCGGTCACCACGCCGTCGAATGCGGCCGGCAGCGGCAACGTGGGCAGCGCCCGGCGCTGGGTGCCGACCACCTGGACCATGACCACCAATTGCCGCCGTCCGGCGTCGATCCCCACGTTGCTCAGCCGCAGCGAGGCGTCCCCGCCCTGCAGCACGCCGCCCACCACATCCAGCAGCACCTGGCCCACCGAGCGCCGGTCGGCCGCGCGGCGGTGGGCCTGGTTGCTCAGCTCCAGGCTGATCAGGCTTTGCGCGTAGTCCACAATGGCGTTGCGCTCGTACGGCTCGGCCAACGCCAGCGTGCAGCGGTCCTTCAGCCCGGTAGCGATGGGAACCTCGTGCCAATCGGTGCGCCCGCCGCCGGTTCCGTACAGCCGGGTGCCGTACTGGGAAAGCACGACGTCGGTGCCCACCATCGCGGCGAGCTTACGCAGCAGCGCGGGGAGACCTCCACCGCCCAGCAGCGAGGCCGCCAGCGCCTGGTGGTCCTTGAGCAGATGCTCCAGCCGGTTGTAGTGGTCGGCGGAAATCGCGTCGGCCACCATCTTGCTGATCGCCACGAACGGGGTCTCGTAGGGCACTTCAAAGACGGGCAGTTCAAGCTCATTGGCTGCCGCCAGCACCCCCGGCGGGACCCTGCGGTGTGTGAGCCCCAGCGCGAAGCCCATGCCCACCGCGCCGGCCTCGTGGACACGGGCCACAAACCTGCGCTGCGCGGCCGCGGTCTTCTGCCGCAGGCCGGTGGTCAGCACCACCTCGCCGCCGCTCAGGAAGGGCAGTGGATCCTCCAGCTCCGTGGAAGCCACCCAGGTAATGGGCGCGTCCGGGTCGCCCTGCGCGGTGCCGACCAGTTTCAGGTGAAGCGCAGGGGAAGCCAGAAGTTTGGCAAGAGTGACAGCCATGCTCCCACTATACGGCCCTCCGTTGTGCAGGTGCACTATGATGCCGGGCCGACGCGGCCGGCGTCGCACAGGGCAATAGCTGGCCGCTCGGAGAAATAGGCGTGCCGCAGCGGCCGCCCGGCCTTCGCGGTTTCCGACGCCGGGGCAGCGCCGTTAGGATTGTCGGCGGCGTAACAGCCGTCACAGCACCGAATCCCTACCTTTGAGGTCCATCTATGAGTACCCCTACACCGCAGGCCGCGCCGGGCGCCAAGCCCAAGCGCGAGATGTGGTCCACCCGCAAGGTGTTCATCCTTGCCGCGATCGGGTCCGCCGTCGGCCTGGGCAACATCTGGCGCTTCCCCTATGTCGCCTACGAAAACGGCGGCGGCGCCTTCATCATTCCGTATCTGGTGGCCCTGCTGACCGCCGGCATTCCGCTGCTGTTCCTGGACTACGCCGTGGGGCACCGACACCGTGGATCCGCCCCGCTGGCCTACCGCCGGCTGGCCCGCGGCGCCGAAGGGCTGGGCTGGTGGCAGGTGGCCATCTGCTTTGTCATCTGCGTCTACTACGCGGTGATTATCGCGTGGGCGGCGATGTACATGATCTTCTCGGTCACGGAGGCGTGGGGCGACGACCCGGCAGGGTTTTTCCTCGGCTCCTTCCTGCAGGTGAGCGAGGACGTGAACATCGGCTTCGATTTCGTGCCCATGGTCCTCATTCCGCTGATCATCGTCTGGGCAGTGGTCCTGCTGGTGCTGGCCGCCGGCGTGCAGAAGGGCATCGGCCGGGCGAACATCATTTTCCTGCCGCTGCTGCTGGTCATGTTCCTGATCCTGGTGGTCCAGTCGCTGTTCCTGCCCGGTGCCGCTGATGGGCTGAATGCCTTGTTCACGCCGGACTGGGGTGCGCTCACGAACACCACCGTCTGGGCGGCGGCCTACGGCCAGATCTTCTTCTCGTTGTCCGTGGCCTTCGGCATCATGGTCACCTACGCGTCCTACCTCAAGCACAAGACGGACCTGACCGGCTCCGGCTTCGTGGTGGGCTTCGCGAACTCCGGCTTCGAGATCCTGGCCGGCATCGGTGTTTTCGCCGCGGTGGGCTTCATGGCCTTCAGCTCCGGTGCCGAGGTCGGCGATGTTGCCGCCGGTGGGATCGGCCTGGCCTTCATCGCGTTCCCCACGATCATTTCCGAGGCGCCGCTGGGCGGACTGCTGGGAGTGCTTTTCTTTGGCTCGCTGGTGTTCGCCGGCTTCACCTCGCTGATCAGCATCATTGAAGTCATCATCGCGGCGGTGCAGGACAAGCTGGGCATGAGCCGGGTCAAGACCACCTGGTGCGTGGGCATCCCGCTGGCGTTGATTTCCATCCTGCTGTTCCCGACCACCACCGGTCTGAACCTGCTGGATGTCACCGACGCGTTCGTCAACAACTTCGGCATCATGGCATGTGCCCTGGTGACCGTGCTGCTGGTGACCTATGGCTTCCGCAAGTTGCCGCTGCTGGGCGGGCACGTCAGCGAGGTGTCGTCCATCAAGCTGGGACGGTGGTGGCGGATCATGGTCGGCATCGTCTCCCCGATTGTGCTGGGCTACATCCTGATCAGCGAAGTGATCAAGAGGATCCAGGAAGGCTACGGCGATCCGGCCATGCCCGACTGGTTTGTTGGCGTCTTCGGCTGGGGGATGGCCGGCGCACTGATCGTCGTGGCGTTCCTGCTCTCGCTGATTCCGTGGGGCAGGAACTCGGCCGCCAACGATCCGGAACTGGATTCCCCAACCTTGCAGGAGGCACAACGATGAACACCGCAGCAATCGTAATGTTGATCATCGCCATCATCACCGTGTGGGGCGGGTTGGCGCTGGCCCTGGTCAACCTCAACCGCCACCCTGAGGACGATGGCGCCATGCCCGCGGAGCACGCGCCGGAACTCTGACCCGCCTGCCGTTTCCCCGGTGGCGTCCTCCGGCCGATGGTCCGGAGGGCGCCACCGTCGCCATCTCTGGCCAATTGCACGGCGTGATGGCGCATTGGCTGTGCGGGGCGCCATAGGCAGCATTCGGGCGAAAACCGTAATCTCGCTGTAGAGCACGGCTTCCCTTGGCACGCGCTGTCCGACGGCTGAACGACCTCCACCACGGCCCCGCGGCTGTGACGCGCGTGCGCCGGGCGTCCAGGCTGCCGGCGGCATCACCACCCCAACGTGAAAGGCACACCATGACCACTCAGACGACCCAGTACCGGCTTGAACAGAAGCGCGATGTCTCCGCGGGCTTCCCCGGCCCCAAGTCCGCTGAACTGACCGCCCGCCGCAGCGCCGTGGTGGCCGGTGGCGTCGCCTCCAGCGTCCCGGTCTACGTGGCGGACGCCGACGGCGGCATCATCACCGATGTGGACGGCAACTCGTTCATCGACCTGGGCTCAGGCATTGCGGTCACCAGCGTCGGCGCCTCGGACCCCGCCGTCGTCGCCGCGGTGCAGGATCAGGTCGCCAAGTTCACCCACACCTGCTTCATGGTCAGCCCTTACGAGGGCTACATTGCGGTGGCCGAGAAGCTCGCCGAGCTGACCCCGGGCGACCACGAGAAGCGCTCCGTGCTGTTCAACTCCGGCGCCGAAGCAGTTGAGAACGCTGTGAAGGTGGCACGCATCGCCACTGGGCGCACCGCCGTCGTCGCTTTTGACCACGCCTACCACGGCCGCACTAACCTGACGATGGGTCTGACCGCCAAGGCCAACCCGTACAAGTCCAGCCCGGCCGGCAGCTTCGGTCCGTTCGCCCCGGAGATCTACCGGGTGCCGATGAGCTACCCGTACCGCGAGGAAGCCGAGATCAAGGGCGAGGACGCAGCCCGCCGCGCGATCGCCATGATCGAGAAGCAGGTGGGCGCCGAGAACGTGGCAGCCATCCTGATCGAGCCGATCCAGGGCGAGGGCGGCTTCATTGTCCCGGCCGAGGGCTTCCTGCCGGCGCTGGCGGAGTGGGCCAAGGAGAAGGGCGTGGTCTTCATTGCGGACGAGGTCCAGTCCGGATTCTGCCGCACCGGTTCCTGGTTCGCCTCGGAGCACGACGGCGTGGTGCCCGACATCATCACGATGGCCAAGGGCATCGCCGGCGGCATGCCGCTGTCCGCCATCACCGGCCGCGCCGAACTGATGGACGCCGTGCACCCGGGCGGGCTGGGCGGCACGTACGGCGGCAACCCGGTGGCCTGTGCGGCCGCGCTGGCCGCGATCGAGACCATGGAGGCCCAGGACCTCAGCGCCCAGGCCCGCCACATCGAGGAGCAGGTCATGGGCCGGCTGCGGAAGCTGGCCGAGGAAGTCGACATCATCGGCGACCTGCGCGGCCGCGGCGCGATGCTGGCGATGGAGTTCGTCAAGCCGGGAACCGGCGCGACCACCAAGGATCCGAACGCCGAGGCCACCAAGGAGATCGCCGCGGCCTGCCTGCAGGAAGGCGTCATCATCCTCACCTGCGGCACCTACGGCAACGTGGTGCGCCTGCTGCCGCCGCTGGTCATCGGCGACGAGCTGCTGGCCGACGCTTTGGACGTGCTGGAGGCCGCCATCCGCAAGGTAGCTGCGGCCTAGCCCTCGTTACGTCCCGCCGGGGCGGCTGCCGGATTCCTTCGTCCTGCGGGACGGGCGTCCGGTGGCCGCCCCGCGGTCGTTCCAGACAGTTTCGGGCGCGGGCGGGACGTACGGCTCCAGCCTGTTTCCGCCCTGTTGCCACGGGCGCTCGCAGACTAGAGTCGGAACCACAGTCGCCTCATGGGATGCGGATGTGCCGGCGCCGTCGCATCCGCTGCTCCATGGACACGGACGAGGGGTAGTCGCATGCGCTATGTAGTGGGTTACCAGCCGGACGACCGGGGAGCGGATGCCGTGGCGCTGGCCGTGGCCATCGCCCGGACCCAGGGAACCGGGCTGGACATTGTCTACGTGGTGGCCGACAGCGCTCCTTATGCAGCACTGAACCCCGAAGGCACGCGCGTCAGCGCCAGCGAGCAGGAAATCAACACCGCACGCCGCGAGGCCCTGAAATTGATTCCGTCAGATGTGCATGCCGAATTCAAGGTGCGGTCAGCCGACTCTTTCGCCGAAGGCTTGATCGCCGCCGGCGAGGAAGCCGGTGCCCGGCTGATCGTCATCGGGGCCAGCAGCAACAGTTTGTTCAAGCGCTTCACGGTGGGCAGCGTGGCCAATGCGCTGTTGCATGCCTCGCCAATTCCGGTGGCCTTGGCGCCGCGCGGGTATCAGCGGACGGAGCCCTTGACCCGGCTGACCGCATTCATCGGCGAGCGGCAAGGCGCCCAGGCCGCGCGTGATGTGGCCCTGAACGCGGCCTCCCGCCGCGGCCTGCAGTTGCGGCTGGTCTCCCTGGTCTCACTGGATACGCGGGAGGACTCCGACAGCGGCGAAGCCATCCACAGTGCCCACTTGCATGCCAACTCGGTGCTCGCCTCCGCCGCCACCGAACTGCCCCCGGGCAAGGCCACGGTGACCGTGGCGCACGGGCGGAACATCGAGGAAGCCATCGACTCGCTGGACTGGGACGACGGAGAGTTGGTGGTCGTTGGCTCCAGCCGGCTGGCCCAGCACAACCGGCTGTTCCTCGGCGCCACCGCGCACAAGGTCCTCCGCTCGCTGCCGGTGCCCATGGTGGTGGTCCCGCGCGAAGTCGACGGGCTGCGGGATTAGCGTTCGGCCGGTCCGCCCGACTCCAGAATCGATTTGATCCGTGCCAGGTCCTTGCGGTTGGCCTGCTTCATCATGAATCCGACGAACGGAGCAAGGTTAGGTGGTCTGCATGGGAAAGGGTCCCTGCGTCGTCCGCATGACCAGTTTTTCGTCCGGACGGAACTCTACGACTTGGTAGGTGTAGGAGAGACGCCGGCCAAGGAAGGCGGCCTTAAAGGCAACGCTGGACCCTACCGACAGAGGCCCGGGAGTCTCCCAGCGGACCGAATCGATGTTCTGGTACCACGCGGGGGCGTTGTCCGGGTCGGCAGCATACTCGGCAACACGTTCCCGTGGAACGCCGATCATCAGCTCGGTAGTGACGTCAACCATGCTTCATCGTCCCAAACCGGTGGTGGACAAGCCAGCCGTGATTCTCAGGTCAGCGCCTGCCCTCAGGAGCGCGTCCCGGATCAGACCGAGGGTCCGCGTCGTCGAGAGCCTTCAAGAACTTCCGCCGTTCACCGTCATCAATGACCAGCTCGACTTGCTTTGCTTGCGGCGGCGCGACAATCCGCGGCCCGTTGTAGACGGTGCCCAAGTACAGATCGTTGAACACGCTTCCCGAATTCGCCATCGGGCGGGCAACTTGCGCTTGCCGCCCCGGAGCAAGCGGACCACGGTCACCACCACGGCAAGGATCATCAGGCCTTGGATGCCATACCCGGCCCAGTCTTTGTGGCCGGACACATGCAGGCCGGCAATGGCCAGGATGACCCCGAACGTCAAAGCAGTAATGCCGCCGGTCCCGCGCATTGCCCCTCCTGGTGGCCGGGCGGCCCTCAGCGGCGCGCCTGTGTGAACAGGCTACCGTCAGCGTGGCGGTTCAACAGCGGGCACCGCGCCGGCCCCGCCGTAGAAGCGGCCCTCCTGCGATTTCACGGCAGCCACCAGGACGAAGCTGAGGCTGACCAGCAGAGCCCAGGATCCCCACTTGCCCACGTGGACCATCTGCCAGATCTGGGCCTGGTCCGGATACTGCCAGGCGCCCAGCAGGGTGGCGGCGTTCTCGGCGACCCATAGGAAGAAGCCGATGAGGACAAAGGACAGGCTCAGCGGCATGGCATAGCGGCGCGGCCCCACGGTGAAGGACGCCCGGCTGCGCCACAGCACCACAACGAAGCCGGCGGCAATCACCCAGCGCAGGTCCGGCAGGTAGTGGTGGGTGTAAAAGTTCGCGTAGGCGGCCACGGCCAGTGCGGCGGCCGGGACCCACGGGAAGCTGTTGATCCGCAGGTCAAAACGGCGGAACGCCTGGCAAATGTATGAGCCGACGGCGGCGTACATGAACCCGGAGTAGAGCGGCACTCCCGCAACCTTGGTCCACGCGTCCTCCGGGTAGGACCACGAGCCCATCTGGACCTTGAACATTTCCAGCGCCAGCCCGACCAGGTGGAAGCCGAAGATGACCGCCACCTCGCGGCCCGTTTCCAGCCGCAGCAGGTAGAAAACCGCGGTGAGAACCAACCCGTAAACCAGCAGGGCATCGTAGCGGGGGAGCGGCAGATGCACTGCCGTACTCACCGCGAGGCCCGCAAAAATCGCGGCGGCGAACAGACAGCATTGCACCTGCAGCCAGGCGAACCGGAGCAGCTGGACCACGGCTGACGCGGCGCGTCGGAGGGCTGCGAGCGGCGGGGCAGCGGCTGCGGCGCCGATGCCGGTCACTCGTCAACCCACTCAAGCAAGTCGCCGGGTTGGCATTCCAGCACCCGGCACATCGCGTCCAAGGTGCTGAAGCGGACGGCTTTGGCCCGGCCGTTCTTCAGCACTGCCACGTTGGCGGGCGTGAGCCCCACCCGCTCGGCGAACTCCCCGACGCTCATCTTTCGTTTCGCCAGCTCGACGTCGATGCGCACCACGATCGGCATCAGATCACCGCGTCCATGTCGGTCCTCAGGGTGATGGCCTGGCGCAGCACGGCCCGCAAGACCACCAACAGCAGCCCGAGCACCGCCCCGGCAACCACAAACAAGAACAGGAGCAGCGGCAGCCCCGGATCGTTGGCATTGAACCCCACGAACAGGAAGACGCCAAGCAGCAGGATCCAGGCGGCGACCACGGCCCATACGATGACGTCCACCCAGGCCAGGGACGCCTTGCTGAAAATCCGGTCGTGCTTGACCAGGGTGAGCAGTTTCCAGGTGCTGACGATCACGGTCTGGACGCACAGCACTTCCACGATCGAGAACAGCGTCAGCGGCCACTGCAGGTAGGCCAGCTGCGGAGATTCCGCTGCCATGTGGGCGAATTGTCCCGGCAGCGACATCACCTGGAACAAGAGGAGCAGGGCAAATGCCACCACCAGCAGGACCCTGAGGGCGGTGACCGCAAGATATGTCTTTCGCATCCATCGAGTATCGCTTCTTTCCTATCGAATATCAATCGACCCGAGAGGAGGGGCTGATGGATGGCCGGGCCTCGCCGTAACGATCCCGGTGGCTGCCGTGTCCTTGGCGCGGCGGCGCTGCCGGTGAATGGTAACCTCCGTCACAAGCGGAGTTTGTCGCAGGCATTGTCCTGAACACCCCGCAGTCTCGTGCGCCGCGGCGCGCATCGTATAGAGGGGGATCCTGCATGCGCGTTCTGCGGCGCTACGTCTTTCCGGTGGCCTGGCTGGCGATTTTCGCCGTCATCGCCGTCGCACTCTTCAAGCTCGCCTTCGTGGACGGCATGCGCGCCGAGGCGGTCACCGAGCAGCCCACGGCCCAACTGGTCACGCCCAGCATCCCGGCAACGCTGGGGACGGTGACCAATGTGGTGCAGATCGAGGGGTCGGTGACCAGCGACGCGGCCGTGGCCGTGCGCAGCACCGCCGAGGGGACGGTCAACTTCCTGTTTGTCGACGCCGGTGCGAACGTGTCCAAGGGCGACCCCCTGTTCCAGGTGCAGAAACTGGTGGAACCGGACCCCACCCGGCTGGCGGTTGAGCCGGACCCTGATGAGGAACCGGCCCCGCCGCCCGCCCCCGTGTACACGTACCTGAACGTGGTGGCCCCGGCGGCGGGCAAGCTCACCGAGCTGTCCGTGTTGGTGGACCAGCAGGTATCGGTCGGTGCCGACGCCGCCACCATTTCGCCCGGCACGTTTTCGGTCACCGGGACCTTGACCGCCGACCAGCAGTTCCGGCTGCTGGACCGCCCCAGCTCGGCCACCGTGACCGTCAACGGCGGTCCGGCGCCGTTCGACTGCAAGGCTGTGACGGTCGGGGAAGCGCCGGACGGCGACGGCGCGGAGCCGGTGCAGGGGAAGCCCATGGACCCCTTCGGGCCGATGGAACTTCCGGCCGCGGCAACCGGGACGGTCAATTGCGCGGTACCCGCGGACGTCAAGGTATTCGCCGGCTTGGGCGCCACCATCGACATCACCGCAGGAACCGCGGAAAACGTGGTGGTTGTACCCACCACGGCCGTCCAGGGATCAGTGGACACCGGGCTGGTCTGGGTGGTGGAGAACGACGGCGGTGCACCGGTCGAGCGCTCCGTCACCCTGGGCCTGAACGACGGCATGCAGGTGGAGATCGTTGACGGGATCGCCGAAGGCGACATGGTCCTGCAATTCATCCCGGGGGCTCCCGGGGAGCAAATGATGCCCGGTATGGAGGGCGGCTTCGGGATGGTCGGCGGATGAGTGCCGCGGTGACGGGCGCGCCGTTGCTCGAACTGCACGGTGTGACCCGGAGCGTGCAGATCCCGGACCGCGACCCGCTGCACATCCTGCAGGGCATCGACCTGAGTATCAGCACCGGAGACCATGTCTCGATCCAGGGGCGTTCCGGATCCGGTAAATCGACGCTGTTGAATATCCTCGGGCTGCTGGACGTGCCCACCACGGGCGAGCTGTACTTCGACGGGCGGCCGGTTTCCTCAATGGGGGAGAAGCAGCGCGCCGTCGCCCGCGGCGCCCAGGTGGGATTCATCTTCCAGCAGTTCAACCTGCTGCCCGGCCGCACTGCCTTGGAGAACGTCATGACGCCCCTGCTCTATGCGCGCGGCACACAGTTCTGGCAGCGCGAGCGGCTGGCCGCCAGGATGTTGGAGCGGGTTGGCCTGGGCGACCGGCTGCGCGAGAAGCCGCACAAGCTCTCCGGCGGCGAGCAGCAGCGGATCGCCATTGCCCGGGCGTTGGTGCGTTCGCCCAAGCTGATCCTGGCGGACGAGCCCACCGGCGCCTTGGACATCGAGACCGGACAGCGGGTGATGGCGCTGTTGGACGACGTGGCGCTGGAGTCGGGCGCGGCGCTGGTGACCATCACCCACGACGTGAATGTTGCGGCACTGGCCCAGCGGCACTACCGGCTGGGCGACGGCATCCTCAACGCCCCGGAGTTGGCGGCATGACCGGCGTCGTGGCCCTGCTGGTCGAGGCGTGGGCCGAGCTGCGCATCCACAAAACCAGGATCCTCTTGGCACTGATCGGGGTGGCGCTGTCGGTCGCGGCGCTAACCACCGTCGTGGGGCTCGGCAACATGGCCCGGGAGGGCATGGTGCAGGCGCAGGAGCAATCCGGCGGACGTGCGGCCACTGTGTCGGTTGAGGTTTTCACGGAGACAGGAAATGAGGACCCAGCGGTGCTCAAAGCCGCCTTCGACTCGCTGGTGGAACGCTACGCCGTGGAGTACGCGAGCCGGCGCGCCTTCGGCCAGGTCTCCTTCCAGTTTCCGCATGGCGTGCTGGCGACCGAAACCACGGTGGTGGACCGAAGCTACGGCCAGATGCGGCGGGTGAACTTGGCTGCCGGCCGCTGGTTCACCGAGGCGGACGCCGCGGCGCTGGCGCCGGCGGTGATCATCAACGAAGCGTTCCACCGCCAGTTGGGCGAACCCGATCTGGCGGTGAACCCGGTGGTGCAGATTTTCCAGCAGCGGCCGATCGCTGCCACGGTCGTGGGTGTCACGCCGGACGGCCACGAGGACGCCATGCCGGCAGCCATGATGCTCACCGCCCAGTACGAACGCTGGGGTTTGGGCGGGGCAGGAGGGCCTCCTCCGACGTTGGAGATGTGGCTTCCGGTCGACGCCGAACCGGGCCTCACGGCCGCGATCGCCGGCGATCTGCAGGCCCAATTCCCCGATGCCCACGTGCAGGCCTACCGCAGCGACTATGCCGCCTGGGGCGACCCGTTCGAGGGCATTCAGTGGGCGGTGGGCGGCATCGCCGGCTTGGTGCTGCTGCTGGGGGCGGTGGGGCTGCTCAATATCTCCATGGTCACGGTCAAGTACCGGGTCCGGGAGATCGGCATCAGGCGCAGCTTCGGTGCGACGTCGGGCCGCATCTTCTTCGGCGTCATGCTCGAATCGGTGGTCGCGACCTTCGTGGCCGGTGTGGTCGGGGTGATGCTCGCCGTCGCGGTGGTGAAGAGCCCGTGGATCCAGGACCTGATTGCCCAGGGCATCAGCGAACTGCCGCCGTTCCCGGTGGAGGCGGCGTTGATCGGCATCGGCGCCGCCACCGCCGTCGGCGCGCTGGCCGGCCTGATCCCCGCGCTGGTGGCCGTCCGGGTGAAGGTCATCGACGCGATCCGCTACTAGCGTGCCTGGGCAGTGGCGGTTGCGGCGCCGGCCTTGGGCGCTCTCTTGAGGGCAACCACCATGTCGGCCGTCAGGATGGCCAGGGAGAGCCAGACCAGGCTGAAGCCGATCCAACGTTCCAGCGGCATGGGCTCGTGCAGGAAGACCAAGGCGGTGATGAACTGCAGGATCGGCGCCAGATACTGCAGCATGCCGACCGTGCTGAGCGGCAGCCGGCGGGCGGCGGCGCCGAAGAACAGCAGCGGCAGGGCGGTGATCAGGCCGCTGGCAGCCATCAGCCAGAAGTGGCCGGTGCCTTCGGAGAGCAGGGTCGCCTGGCTGCCGGCCAACAGGATGAGCATGATCACCACGGAGACCGGTGCCAGCACCAATGTTTCCACGCTGAGGCTGGTGACGGCATCGACGCGGCCGCCGACGCGATTCTTGACCAGGCCGTAGAACCCAAAGCTGAGCGCCAGGATCAGTGCAATCCAGGGCACGTTGCCGTAGCCGAACGCCAGCACCAGCACCGCGATGAACGCTACGCCCATCGCGACCCACTGTGCCGGGCGCAGCCGTTCCTTGAGCAGGATGACGCCAAGCAGCACGGAGACCAGCGGGTTGATGAAGTACCCCAGTGAGGCTTCGATGGCCTGGCCGCTGAGGACGGCGAACGTGTAGGTGAACCAGTTGACCGCGATGAGCCCGGCGGCCAGGGACAAGGTTGCGAAGGTGCGCCAGTTGGTCAGGGCCGCCCGGAAAGTGCGCCAGCCGCGCAGCGCGGTGATCAGCAGGAAGCAGAACAGCAGCGACCAGACAATCCGGTTGGCCACGATCTCCAGCGGACCGGCCGGTATCAGGGCGGTGAAGTACAGCGGGAGAATGCCCCAGAGCCCGTAGGCGGCCAGCCCGAAAGCCATGCCGGCTCCAGTCTCGCTGGGACGGCCGCCCTGCTTGCGGAACCGGCCGAGTCCGCGGCGGGCACCTGCATTGGCAACCGCAGCGGCGGGGGCAGAGGGCTGGGAGGAGGCACCGCCGTCGTTCATTGACACGCTGGGACAACCTCCGGTCACGTGGTTCTATTCCGCTGGGTTCTACGCCCACGGTATCCCGAAGTAACCGCCGCGGTCAGAACTTTCCGCCGGCCAGCTTGCCGACCAGTTCTGTGAACTCGTCCAGCGGATGTCGGCGGCCGCCGGAAGGGTCGCGGTGGTAGGTGACGGCGAGCGACTGCAGCGGCGGAACGCCCACCAGCCGGGCGCGCTGGCCGGCCGCGGCCAAGGCCTGCTGCGGGCCAAACAGCTGCAGCGACTCCGGCCCGAAGAACGAACAGGCCGGGACGCTGACGCCGGTGAAGCGGGCCGGGAACGCGAGCCGGTCCAGCAGCATGGTGTGGCCGGCCAGGGCGGTGCGGGCGTGCGCGCGGTGCATGGCGGAGCCGAAGGAGGCCAGTTCGTCCTCGGTCAGCGGGTCCACCGATTCGCAGAACAGCTCCACGGACTCGTGCACGCCGGTGGAGGAGCGGGTCACCGTCAGCACGCCGATGGACGGCACCTCGGTGCCGGGGCGGGGCCGGCCGACCACGATGATGTTGCTGGTCATCGGCGCGGTCTCGTAGCAGTAGCGGGTCAGTTCGGCGGTGTCCCACGGCTCGCTGACCGGCTCGTGGATGCCCCAGCCGACCGGCTCAGCCGCGGTGAGCTCGCGGAACAACGCCGCGGTGAAGTCGCCGATCCGGGTCGATTCGCTGGCCGGATGCAGGATCTCGCCGCGGGCCTGGACCACGCCGTCGGATCCGGCCGGAGCCTGCAAGTAATCCGCTGCGAGCTGTTCCTCGGCGGCGAAGACGTCCCCGTTCCAGCGGTACTGCTGGCCGGTGAAGCCGTTGTAGAACGTGCCGTCGGCCGCGCTGGCCATCCAGATGCAGCCCTCGCGCTGCAGCAACTGGTACAGCGGCAGCGTCAGTTTGCTGGCGCTGGGCGTCATCACCACGAACTGGCGCTCCGAGTCGCGCGCGGCCACGTAGGCGCGGGTGAGCGCGGGGGAGAGGAACGCCAGCGGCTTGTCCTGGAAGACGACGGCGGTCCGTTCGGTGTGGAAATCGAAGGCCGAGGCGTGCATGGTCATCCCTGTTCTCCGGATCCCGGCAGCTGGTGCCCGACGACGGCGCCGCGGCAGCGCACGGCGATGTTCTGCGCCAGCCGGTAGCCCAGCGCTTCGCCGTCCGGGATGCCGTTGCGGATGGTGATCTCCTGCCACCACAGGTCCTGGTGCTCCGGGTCGGCGAAGTCTGGATCGTCGGAGAAGACGGACGGGATCGGCGCACCTTCAACGGCGTTTACGCTGGCTCCGGCAAGCAGCCGGGACACCTCTCCGGGCACGCGGATCAGGCGGGGAAGCTCGACGGCGAACATGGTGGTGCCGTTGCCGTCCTCGACTTCCAGCAGGGTGCTGTCCGCGGCCTGCCGGACGTACTCCTGCGGGACCACGGCCAGCAGCGAGACCATGACCACGTCCTGGTCCGGTTCGTCGAGGGCGACGACGGTGACGGTGTTAGACATCGGCGGTTGCCTCCAGCGGGGTCCACAGGGTCTGCACGGTCTGTACCGGTCCGCCTGAGCGGACCAGCAGGCCGCGGCCGGGCGGCAGCCGGCGAGCGCGCACGTTGTTCAGTAGGCCGCCCTCGGAGCGGTCGCCGGAAAGGATCAGGCCGGTGCTGCCCGAGTCGCGCAGTGCCGCGAAGAACTGCTCGTACATGCCACGGCCGGCGCCGCGCACGCGGCGGGTGAGGATCACGTTCAGCTGCAGCTCCGGGCCCATCGGCAGGTACTCGATCAGCGACCGCAGCGGCCCGGCGCCGCCGGCGGTGAGGATGTCGTAGTCGTCGGACAGCAGCACGATCCGAGGGATGCTGTCCGGCTCGCCGATGCTGTCCTGCATGGCGTCACCGCCGGCGGTCCGCTTGGACAGTTCGGAGGCGATGGCGTTCGCCAGCGGTTCGGCCTGCGCGGCGCTGGGGGCGTAGCCGCCCAGATAGGCATCCGGCACCACATCGGCCAGCGCTCGGCGCGGATCGAAGACCGCGAAGACCAGGTCCCGGGACGGATACTGGGCCACCAGCGAGGAGACCAGCGATCGGACCACGTTGGTCTTGCCGGACTGCTCGTCGCCCATCACGATCAAATGGTGTTCGCCGCGGACCACGTCCAGCATTTCCGGCCCCAGATCCGTCTCCCGCAGGCCCAGCGGCAGCAGGCCCGGCAGCGGCGGGACCTCGATCTCCGCGGCTTCCACCAGTTGCGGCAGGATGCGCACCCGCATGGCGCGGGCATCGGTGGAGGCGGCGACGGCGGCCACCATGTCCCGGGTGCCCTGGGTAGCGGTGTCCGCGTCGGCTGTGCCGTCGATGCGCGGCAGTGCGAAGTGGCCGAAAAGCTTGGCGTCGGTCAGCGCCCGGCCGGGCCGGTCCGCGGGCATGGTCTCGGCGAGTTTGCGGCCGTAGGAGGAGTCGGCCGGGTCGGCCAGCCGCAGCTCGATCTTGGTGCCGAAGAAGGACTGCTGGGCCAGCCGGATCTCATTCTGCCGGTTGGCGGTGGTCACCACGTGGATGCCGTAGCCGCCGCCGCGGGCGATCAAGGCGTGCACGGCCGGTTCGATGTCCTCGAACTCGTCGGTGAGCAGGCCGTAGCCGTCCAGCACCAGCACGATGTCGGCGCTGGGCAGCTCCGGAATCCTGCCTTGGGCGCAGAGTTTGCGCAGCGTGGCCAGCGAGTCCACCTGGTATTTCTCGAAGACGTTCTCGCGCACGGTCAGCATGACGAGCAGTTCTTCCACCGTGCGGCGGACCACCTCGCGGTTGGTGCGCACGGCCACGCCGCCCACATGCGGCAGGCCCTCCAGCGGAATCAGCGAATTCCCCAGCAGATCCACGCAGTAGATGCCCACTTCCTGCGGGCTGTGGGTCATGGCCAGCGAGGCCGCGATGGTGCGCAGCGCGGTGCTCTTGCCCGACTGCGGGCCGCCGATGATGGCCACGTTGCCGCCGGCGGACTTCAGGTCCAGCTCCCAGACGCCCTGCCACTGCTTGGCCGGGTCGTCCAGCAGGCCCACCGGGATCTTCAGCGATCCGCCGCTGGTCAGCCGGATGCCCTGGCTGGTGCTGGTCACCGAACCGGCGGCGGTGTCCAGCGCGACGGCGGCGGGCAGTGGCGGCAGCCAGATGGGATCAACCGCGCGCGGGAACCGGGCCAAGGTGTCCATCAGCGTGGACATCACGGTGGGGCCGGTGGTCCGCTTGGACGCTCCGGTGCGGGCCGGTTTGCCGGCGGACTTGCCGTCGTCGTTCGCCTTCTCCAGGCTGGCCGCGTAGGTGGGCATCGGCAGCACCAAGGGCCCGTCGTCGTCGGCAGTTTCCTGCGCTTCCTGAACCTGCACGTCTTCCAGCGGGCCCGACACATAGCCGGCCTTGAACCGGGTGTAGACGGTGGTGTCCACCTTCAGGTAGCCGAAACCGGGAATGGGCGGCAGGTGGAAGGCGTCCGGGGTGTCCAGCACGGTGCGTGACTCGGATTCCGAGAGCGTGCGCAGCCCGATCCGGTAGGACAGATACGTTTCCAGCCCGCGCAGTTTGCCGGACTCGATCCGCTGGCTGCTCAGCAGCAGGTGCACCCCGATGGACCGGCCAATCCGGCCGATGGACAGGAACAGGTCGATGAAATCCGGCCGGGCGGTGAGCAGTTCGCCGAACTCATCGATGATCACCACCAGGTGCGGCAGCGGCGCCATGGCCTCGCCACGGGCCAGCCGTTCCTGCCGGTGCAGCTGGTAGTCGGTGATGTTGGCGATGTTGCCGGCGGCCTTGAGCACTTCCTGCCGGCGGACCACCTCGCCATTGAGGCTGGAGTAAATGCGCTCGATCAGGCTGGCGTCGTCGGCCAGGTTGGTGATCACGCCGGAGACCTGCGGCGCGTCGGCAAACGGCGCGAAGGTGGCGCCGCCCTTGAAGTCCACCAGGACCATGGACAGCAGCTCCGGCGGATGCGTGGCCAGCAAGCCCAGCACCAGCGACCGCAGCATTTCCGACTTGCCGGAGCCGGTGGCGCCGACGCAGAGCCCGTGCGGGCCCATACCGAACTGCGCGGACTCCTTCAGATCCAGCAGGGCGGGCCGGCCGCGGTCGTCCGGCCCCAGCGGGATGCGCAGGAAATCCACCTCGCTGCGCGGTTTCCAGAGCCGCCTGATGTCCGCCTCGTCGAGCGCCGGGCTGAGGCCCAGCATTTCCAGGAAACTGTCCGAACTGGCGGCGGTGTTGTGTTCCAGCGAGTCCGCCGAGAGCCGCATCGGGGCCAGCTCGCGGGCCAGTGCCTCGGCGGTGGCCACGGCCAGGCCGTCCAAGGTGCCGCGTTCTTCGACCGGTTCCACCGGATCCTGGCGGTAGTTCTGGATCAGGAATCCCGCGTCCGACGGCGGGGCGCCGGCTTCCGCGGCCGTGCCGTCTTGGCTGACGCGCACGCTGACTTCGCCGGGCTCCTGGCCGCGGTCGCCCACCAGATAGACCACGGTGATGCCCAGCTGGGCCAGCCCGGCGTGCCGGTCCGGCAGCACCAGGTCTTCGGGCAGGGTGCCATAGCAGTCGGCCAGCACCAGCAGCCGGGGGAGGTGCTGGCTGGCGCCCTTGAGGTTCTTGGACGATTCGGCCGCCACCACGGCGCGGCGGTTCAATTCATCGGCCAGCACGGCACCGAGCTCGTCCACGGAGCGGGCCATCCGGCGCACCAAACCGGTGGCATGGGCCTGCTTCTGGTCGGCCAGATGCGGCAGCCACAGGGTCCAGTCCCAGTCGCGCAGCCGGTCCTCGCAGGCCGCGATGCCAACCTGCAGGTCTTCCGGCGAGTGGAAGGCGCAGGCCTCGATGAGCAGGTTCCGGGCGGCGTTGAGCACGAACTCGCGGGAACCAATGATGCTGACGTTGCCGGCCGAATCCAGCGGCAGGGTCAGCGGCAGGTCCGGCGACCTTTCGTACCGCTGCTGCAGGATCCGCACTTCGTTGTCCATGAACGTGTCGCGCTGGGCGGTGGCGGGGCCCTGCTCGTTCACGGTGATCTGCCGGCTGATCCGCTCGCCGGAGCCGATCCTGACCTGCAGGAAGTCTTCGTTGCCCCGGCGCCGTTCCCACAGCCGCCGGGTGTTGCGGACGATGTCGAAGAGCGCGCTGGGTTCCGGGTTGCTGGTACGGGCGGTGGTGATGGTCCGCTGCTCGTCGGTGCGCAGCGTGGCCCGGGATTCCTCCAGATACTCCAGATAACGGTCGCGTTCTTCGGCCCGGGTGCGGGCCGCCCGGCCGCGCTGGCCCAGCATCATGATGATGGAAGCCACCACGGTCACGATCATCGCGATGGCGCCGACGGCGGCCAGGCTGTTGCCGCGGAACAGCATCATCACGGTCATGGACAGGCCGGCGCCGAGCAGCGGGATCAGCGCCATGGCGTTCATCCGGCCGGCCTTTTCCGCCATCGGCGGCGGTGCTTCCAGGCTGAACGGCGCCGCCTCGCGGGCCGGGGCAGTGGTGCGGGCCGGCCGGTGGATGATCTTCACGCTCATCGGCCCGTGTGCTCCATCGCCAGGGCCAAGGCGGTGGAGGCCAGCTCCGCCGCCTGAAGCCGGACGGCGCGGGACATCAGTCCGGGTTCGAACTCCACGCCGCTGGCAAGATGCCGGTCGTAGCCCAGCGGCAGCACGGCGAGTCCGTCCCGGGCCAGCGCCTTGGCTTCGGTCATCGGGTCCAGCGGGGCATCCGCGTCGGTCTGGGTCAGCACGGCCAGCAGCCCGGTGCCGGCCAGCTCCGGGGTGGCGGCCCAGGCCGCGGCCGTCCGGCGGACGTCCTGGACACCGGCCACGGAGGCGGGGGCAACCAGCACGGCGAGTTGGGCGGCACCGATGGCCCAGTTGGTGTCCGGGTTCTCGCCCGGGCCCGTGGCACAGTCGTAGACCGCCACCGGGCAGTACCGGGAGATGCTTTGGCCGGCCGCCGAAAGCGCGGCGCCGCCGGCATGGCCGCCGAGCGCGCGCTCTCCGGCCACCCACAGATTGGCGCCGGCGGAAGCCAGCTGCCGGCGCAGGTCGTCGGCACTCGCGGCGGGGCTCTGCTGGAGCACGGCCGCGGCCTCGTCGATGGCCGGGGCGTCCGGCACGCCCAGGCGCAGCGCCAGGGTGCCGCCGGCGGGCGCCAGGTCAACGGCGGCAATGGTGTCCTGCCGGGCCGCGGCATAGAGCGAAGCCAACAGCGCCGCCGTCGTGGTCTTGCCCGCCCCGCCGCGGCTGCCGATCACGGCCATCCGGCGCCCGGTGCTCACGGCGGCCTGCGCCCCGGCGGTGGCCGCGACCAGCCGCTGCGGGTAGTCGTCGGAGGACACCAGGCCCTTCGCGGCGCGCGCGGTGCGGACCAGCCACGGCTCGCCGGGCCGGCTGCGCAGCCGGCGGCGGCGCTGTTCGGCATCGGACTCGAACGGTCCGGCGGCCACCGGCCCGGCGGCGGGGGCCGGTGAGCTCCACGGATCGGCCGCAGCCGCCACACCCGTGAGGCCGACACCCGACGGGGCACCCAGCGGCACGCTGCCCGGACGGGGCTGGCCCGCGGTGAGGTGGCCGGTGGCGGCCTGTTCCCGGGCGATCAAGTCCCTGCGCGAAATCGGTTCCATAGAGTCGGTCCCAGCCTGAGTCAGTCGAAGGTGGTCAGCAGCGATGCGAAGACGCCGAACAGGCCGATGACCAGCGGGACCGAGGCCAGGATGGCCAGCGTCTCGAACCGGTTGGCCAGCAGGCGCAGTTTCGCAGCGGAATGGTCGGCCAGCGTCACGGTCAGCGAAATAATGACGGCGACGGCCAGCACCAGCAGGCCGGCCGCCACCAGCCAGCCCTGCGCGGGGGCGAAGGCCAGCACCGAACGGGCCAGCGCCAAGGTGCCGACTGCCGCGGCCAGGTAGAGCGCAATCCGGTCCGCCGCCAGCGGGAAGGCGCGCGCCCGCAGCCCGGTGGCCAGGGCCAGGCAGCCGATCAGCGGCATGGTCCAGACCTGCCCGGCGGTGTCCGTGCCCAGGATCCACAAACCGGCGGCCACCGAGAGCGCCACCAGTGCGGTGCCCAAGCTGAGCCCGCGGTGCGCGGAGCCGATCGCCACATGTACGTCCGTGCGTCCAATCCGGCCGCCCTTGGCCCGGCGGTCGTCCAGCGTGGCCAGGCCGGAGACGGACAGGGCGATCTGCGGCAGCAGGCCCAGGGTGGCGCAGCTGAGCAGTGCGGCCACGCTGGCGGCCTGCACCGGGGTGCTGAACAAGGCCAGCGACGCGGCCCAGAAAAGGGTGAGCAGTGCCAGCAGGCCGGCGGCGGACATCAGCGCGCGCGGGCGCTGCGAGATCAGGCCCGCACCGACCAGCACCACCGCGCTCACCGCCGCGGCCAGCAGCACGTGCGTCCCGGGACCGGCCGGCAGCCGCAGCACGCCGCCCACGGCCAGCAGCCAGCCGGTGCCCACCAGCAGCGGGCCCAGCACGGTGGCCGTTGCCCGGCCCAGATAGATGCCGGTGCCCAGCAGCACCGCGGCCAGGCCGAAAAAGACCGAGGCCGCCAAACCGATGGCGGCGCCCTCGAGCAGCAAATGCACGCCCAGATACAGTCCCGCGGCGGCGAAGACGGCTCCCGTGGCTTGGCGGATTTTCTCCGTCCAGCGGCCGCCGATGTCCTCGGTCTGTTCCACCACGGCGTCGGTGATGTCGTACACCACGGGCGCGGGCGGCGCCTCGGACACGTTCACCAGCCGCAGCATGGCGCCGTCGGCGATCCCGGCGTCGCTGAGCGAGGCGTCCTCGCGCACCGGGTCCCCGGCCGGAGTGATCAGCGTCTTGACCGAGACGGCGGAGGTCGGCTGGTCGTCCAGCAGCTCCAGGATCTGGGGCAGCAGCAGGCCGGCAGGGGTCTGCGACGGCAGCAACACGTCAACATGGCGCTGCGGCCCGGCCACGGTGACGCGGGTAAAGGTTTCGGCCATGGTCAGGCGGCTCCTGAATGGGGGGTGAGCGTGAGACGAATACCGCCACCGCCGTCGTCGTCCACAAAATCACCACTGATCTGGAGGACGACGGCGGATTGGGCGCGCTGCTGCTGTTGCTGCCGCAGGTCTTCGAGCAGGTTGGTCACAAACGAATAGCCGACGCAGACGGCCGCAATCACCGCGGCCAGGGCCACGCTGAAGAAGAAGGTGCGCACGCTGGACCTCCACCGCCGTTGCAGCGGATTGGTGCCGTAGAGCAGGGCGGTGGCCAGGCGGGTCCGCCGGACAGCCACGGACTCGATGAGCTGATTGTCGTAATCGTGTGCCATCCCTCTCCTCCCAAGTGGTGCGATTGACGGTGTGTCGCTTCTCGAGCTTATCGTTCCAATTGATGGACAAATCCGCTGCTGTCCCGCTCAGGATGGGGAGATGTACCCATTAACGTCGATTGACGCCGGTACCGGCCAGCGCGTTCTATGGTAAAGGCGGGGAACCGCCTCAAGACAACCGGCCGGGCGGCAACCCGGCATTCGGCGGACGAGCCATGCCCGCCGGCACAGCGGCAGCTACAGCCCCGATGGGGCACGGAGGTGGAGCAATGAGCGGCAACCAGTTCATCAAAATGGAGAAGAGCGCGTTCGTCGACGCCGGCAAGGCCAGCGCGGCGGCCGACACCGAGCTGCAGGCCCTGATGAAGGAACTCGAGGCCGTCCCGGAGCCGATGCGCAGCAACACGGCCGGTGACTTCTGGGAGAAGTTCAAGGGGATCATGGGCCGGGCCAACATGGTGGCCTCGGGATTGCAGAAGTCGCTGGTGTCCATCCAGCAGGGCCAGTCCGAGGTCAACACCACCATGCAGTTGGGCGAGCAGCAGCAGGCCGACGACGCCGACGCCACCGAGGGCAAGGCTGCTTGGGACGACGCCGTCTTCCGCAACCGCGGCTAGCGCTCCCGCCGCGTAAAGCGGCAAACGGCCGCCCGCATCGGCCAACAGACGCACGCACCCATAGAAGATTTTTTTCCGGCCGAGGCCGGGCATGAGGGAGGAAACATCATGGCAGACCAGAATTCATTCGCCTTTTCCGACGGCGGGGCATCGCAGGCCCAGGACAACCTGGACCGGGTGAAGAAGAAGCTCAACGCGCTGGTGGAGACCCGCAAGAAGGACGCCGCGGACCTGCAGGCCAAGTTCCAGGCCACCGACATCGCCGAGCAGTATGACCGCGTGGAGCAGGCCTGGGCCGACGCCGGGGTCGCCTTCGCGGGCATCATGGCCGATGTGCACAAGCTGCTGGAGGACGCCAAGAGCACCGCGGGCAGCACCATCAAGACCGCCGGCGGAAAGATCGCGAACATCTAGCACCCCCGCAGTATCCGGGCGCGGGAAACATCCAGGGCATGGGCAACATCTAGTACGGAAGGCGGACAGCAGTGGCACTCGACGGCTGGGACATCGACCCCACCAAGATCCAGGCGATCGTCAGCACCGCCAGCGGGCGGACCGACAGCTTCGAGAAGGATTTTCCGGCGCTCGGCACGGAATTGTCCGAGATGGCCACCGCCTCAAAATCCGGCCCGGTGATGGACGCGCTGAACGGGTGGGCGGAGAAGACGGTCCAGCCGGGGCTGGAGAGTGTCGGCGGACGCCTGCAGACCACGTTCCAGGGGACCATGGATGCGGTCAACGCCTACGTCCTCGGAGATGCCCGGATGGCCGGCGACGCGCAGGACCTGATCGGCACCCTGCCGGAGGAGGAGCAGGCCGCGCGCCCGCACAGCCCGCACGGCCCGGTTCCGCGGGCAGTCTGAACCGGGCGCGCCGCACGCTGCAGTCTCCAGCCCGCCGCGTGCCGGCAGCTCGCACCACCAGAAGTCGCTCGAACCACCACACGTCTCGCACCACATCTCGCACCACCTAAGGGGAAATCATGACGGCCTGGGATCCGTATGCCGAGGCATACCCGCCGCGGCCCGACGCCGAACTGCTGCGCTCGCACGCCCGGACGCTGGATGAGACCGCCGAGGGGATCGTCGACGCCGTCGAGCTGATCGAGGGGGACTGGAGCGGGCTGGAAGCGGTCTACAAGTCGCCGGAGGCGCCGCAGGTCTACGTCGCGATCAAGCCGGTCAAGACCACCGCCGAGGAGATCAAGGCCGACACCGCCGCCATCAAGTCGGCCATCGAAACGTTTGCCGACTGGGCCGACACCTTCAAGGCCCGCTATGACGCGCTGGTGGTCCGCTGGCACGGAGTGCAGCGCCGGATCGCCAGCGAGGGCGACGACTGGCGCAAGGAAGAGGATCTGGTCAACGACGACAACCAGATCCTCAAAGACGCCAACGCACTGGCAGCCGAGCACATGGCGGCCGAGCGCACCTGCCACAATGCCATCACCGCGCTGTACGGCGGCATCACCCTGGTGGAGACCACACAGGAAGGCCCGGGCACAGGCAAGCAGGCCTACGGCTACTCGGCCGAGCAACTGGATTCCGCCACCGGGGAAGGCCATATCCCGTGGGGCCAGCCCACCGAGTGGGACAAGCCCTGGTACCGGGACGCCTGGGACGGCGTGGTGTCCTTCGGCAAGGGCGTCTGGAGCGGCATTACAGGCACGGTGACCGGCCTGTGGAACATGGTCAACTTCACCGACGGGGAAACCTTCGCGGCCACCTGGAAGGGCATCGGCCAGATCGCCCTGAACGTAGCCATCGTTTCCAGCCCGCTCACCGCGGTGGTGGCCGAATCGATCGGCGGCCCGGGCACGGTCAAGAAGGCCGGCGAAGAACTGCTCGCCGTCGGCAAGGCAGCCATCCACTGGGACGATTGGCAGCGCGACCCGGCCTACGCCGCCGGCGCAACCGCGTTCGATCTCTCCGCCATCCTTCTCACTGCCGGCGGCGGAGCTGCCGCGAAGGTCGGTGGCGTGGCCAACAAGGTCACCGCCGTCAGCAGGGCCGGCGGCGTGGCCTCCAAGGTGCTGGACTTCTCCGGCCTGACTAAGACCGCAGGCGTCACCACCCGCGCCCTCGACTTCTCCAGCAACCTCAAGTTCACCGCCATCGACGTCACCACCAGCGGCTTCAAGACGGTCAGCAACACTGTCCGCCCGTACATCAGCACCGCGGGACACACCATCACGGACGGGCTGCGCCACGCTTCCACCGGCCTCCGCACCGGCATGGACAACCTCACGACGTCGGTGCGCACCAGCGCTGACAACTTCGCCAATGCGCTAGGCGGCCCGCGCCTGGCTACCGCCGGCGGCGGCTTCACCACACCGCACCGGTTTGACGTGGAGATGCCGTCCAGCCGGAATTCCAACAGCACTATGAACTTCGACGCCGACGGGCCCAAGCCGCCCTCCGGCCAGTCCGGCTACACGCTTCCGGACCGTTCCGCACCGCCGCAGTACGGCCAGCGGATCGAGACCCCGGAGACCAACTCCGGACGGGGCAACACCCCGGACACAGAAACGCCGCACACCACGCCGGACGCCGAGGCTCCGCGCACCACCCCGGATGTTGAAGCGCCGAGCAACACACCGGACGGGGAAGCGCCCCGCACCACCCCGGATGCGGAAGCGCCCCGCATCACCCCGGATTCGGACGTTTCGCAGAACACTCCGGACACCCGGCAGGCTGCCCAGGACGCGGACGCCGTGCAGAACACCCGCGACACCGACGGGCCTACCTCTGGCCCGGAGCCCGAACCCGAGGTCACCGTACGCCGCGACGACTCCGGCAGGCCCACCGAGGTGGTCATCGACGGTGAGACCCACACGGTCTCCACCCGCTCCGACCAGATCGCCGAACTCCCTCGTTCCACCAAGCCTGCCAACTGGGCCGATGCAGAATCAGTCCTGCAGCGGCACCTTCCGGAGAGCGACCTCGCGCGTCTGGACGATCTGCGGGGACCGGATGGAAAGCTCCCGGACGACGTCCTCGACTACCAACTGGCAGGCCTGATCGAACGCGAGTTCGGTGCCCCGGACGGCAACTGGCCGGAGCCGCCAAAGGATGCCAGCGCCGTCGAACGTGCCCTGGCCCCGTTCACCAACCGCTACTACTACGACCTGACCGACTCCCAGGCAACGCTGATCCACGACCTGCGCCATGCCATGGGAACCGGGAACGCTGACACCCTGTACCAAAAGGTCATGTCGGTAGACGATGCCGCCCAGGTCCTCGCAGGCGCCGACCGCTATCCGGGATCGGTCGGAGGCTTCGTCAGCCAGGCCTCGGATACGGCTCGGCTGAAGTCCGTCGATGACGTCATCAATGGCCTCCGGCTCGATTACTGGATGAAGGATGGCGCCGATCGCCCGTACATCGCCTACAAAGCCGGCGATGTGGACGAAGTCGTGGCGATCCGCTTCCAAGCTGCAAAAACCGACGCTTGGAATAATATCGAGATCCCGGACGGATCCAACCGTGAACGCGTCGGGGAACTCCAGCGGGATCGCGCCGCAGAGACGGTCTCCGGGAAGTCGCCCACGACAGAGGATTTAGTCCGTGAAAAACTCGAAAACGCGAATGCTCGCGGACTCCCGGTCAAGACAGCGACGGACAAAGCAGTGTGGCCCAATACCGGGCACGGATACACCAGCAGCCGTGTTGATGGTGCCCCTGTCATTCCGGAGCTTCAGGTAAACGGCGGTGTGCCATTGCGCCGCGGTGCTGAAATGTGGCGCCTCAACAAGGCAGGCGACGAAGTGCTGATTGGCATTTTCGACGGCAGGAAGTGGGCCACCATCTAGCCCGGGCGCCAATAGAATCGCGCAAAGCCATGGGGGCGCTTCTCCCATGCGTAGGAGGACGACTGGATTGGAATTCGACATATGTGGCGCAACGACGGTTCGAAACTAAGTGGTACTTATGGGACTTGGCATGGGCGTGAATGGGAGCTGTGGAGTTCTGCCAACGATCGCGGAAACCTGACCTTGGTCCAGGACGGCGGGGAGCAACCAGGGCCGGACTGGAAGCGCTTGGATTATCCCAACAGGTTCGCCCGGACACCGGTCCGCTTTTACAAAGACGTCGAAGCAGCTTCTGTCTCCGACGTCCATTCCGTTCGGGCAACGGCCAGACTTGATGGAGTGCTGGTTGAGCTTCTGGCTGAGGGTGACGCGGGGAGCCTGGCTGTTCAAACATTGGGTCAGGTACCGCCGAACTTCATGGACCGGTTCGTGGAAGAATTCGGGTTCGAACGTTATGAGAACGCGTTCGTTTTCGGATGGGTTCCCCCGCATGCCCTTGCTGACATCTCTATCGAACGCACCGAGATATCGGAATGAATCCGGCTCGACACTATGAGCTTCCGCCCGCATCAAGGTCGCGGCGCGAATCAGTAACGGCATGGTGCAATGCATGTGGATGAATGACGGAACCAAGCTTTCAGGCTCGTACGGCACGTGGAGGTGCGAGGAGTTCGAACTGGGCAGCACCCGGCCGTTCAGGGGGAAGCTCGTCCTGATTCAGGATGGGGGCGACAGCCCGGGGCCGGAGTGGGCTGAGCAGCATTTTCCGAACCGGTTTGCGCGCACCCCGGTTCATTTCCGACGCACCGTGGACGCGGACGAGGTTTCGGACGTACATTCCATTCGCGCCATGGCAAAGCTGGACGCTGTGTCGGTCGAACTGCTGGCGGAGGATGACGAGGGTCGCCTCGCCGTACGGACTTTTGGCCAGGCCGCACCGAACTTCATGGACGGGCTCGTGGAGGAATTCGGGTTTGAGCGTTATGAGAATGCCTTCGTTTTCGGGTGGGTTCCCCGACAGGCTCTTGCTGATATCACCGTCGAACGCACAGAGCGTGATGGATGACGTCCCGAAGCAGGGGCGTCCTCGATGCTCGTAGGCAGGGTCTGACCGGCTGGATTAGGGTTGGAGCGGTGACAGACATGAAGGTGACACAAGTGGAGCAAGCAGCATGACCCGAACAATCCTGCAGAAGGCCGTGAGCCCGTCCCTGAGCCGTGACTATCGGGCCAACTCCGCGGACACCGTGGCTGGCTACGTGCTGCGGGCGGCTGACGTCGTCGGGGCGCGAACCCCGGACCTGTTGTTCGAGGCCCATGGACTGGGGTTTTCAGGATCACCGTGGCAGCGGGATTCGGAAACCATTGATGTGCTCCGGTTCCAGTCCCCGGTCGGGAACTACCTGCACGACGCGCTTGCTCCGGAGTTTGTGGACCGCGAGCCGTTTACCGGAACCGGATTCACGTCTTGGGACGGTGGGCGGGCGCCGTTGTTCTATCTCGACGAAGTGCGGCTGCCGGCCGGGGCTGAACTCTGGCGCATCGGCCGGAACGGCTCGGAGGATCTGCTCGCGGTCTACGTCGATGTAGCCCGCGGTTGGGCGGCGGTCGCCGCTGAGGCGAAGGTGGAGCCGAAGCCCGTACCGCCGTCGTCGTTGTTGGGCTGGCGTGCTACCTGGCGCGAGGCAGAGTTCGTTGCGGACGTGGTCGACGACGGCAACACCGTGGTGCTCTCGTCGCCCGGAGAGCCCCCGGCAGAAGTGTCGGGTTTCGAGAGGACCCCGCGCGGAGTCTGGCGGGCGAAAGTACCGCTGTCGGACATCACCGACCTCTACGAACTGAACGTCTCCTGCACCTTTAACGGGCTTCCTTTCCGCGTCCTCGATACCGCAATGGATGGCGACCGGCGCCTCTTCAGGCTCTCCTACACCGGTCACAATGCCGACTTTGCCGAGGGCCTGCAGCTCGAGAAGGCGGATGCCGGGGTGTATCGGGCGATTGCGGCCGAGGGCGACGTGCAGGATCTGCAGTTCGTGCAGAACCGGCTGGCCGGTCTGCCGGGCTCCGGCCGCTGAGCGCTCCCCGCGTGAGCTGGGAAGCCCGGCACTATCTTTAGGCGGCAAGCGCGACCGGCCTAAGCCGCCGGCACCGCAGAGATCGATCTCTCCCTCCTACTCACAGCCGGGCGCGGAGATGTGGTCCTTAGCCGGGCGGGACAAGAGGTTCTGGAAAGGGTGTAACTATGTGGCTACGCGATGGAACTCCGTTGGACGGAATCTACGGAACGTGGACCGGGCGGGTGGTGGAACTCCAGCGACGAACCCCCTATCAGGGGAGGCTGACGATCATTCAGGACGGCGGCGAGAAGCCTTCGCCGGAATGGTCCACACTGGAGTTTCCGAACCGGTTTGCCAGGACGCCTATCCGGTACTACCTGGACGTTCCCGAGTCCGAGGTATCCGGTCTCCATGAAATTGCTGCTACGGGGTATGTTCCGCTCACCGACAGTACGGGCAACGATATCCAGGCCCACGTGCGCATCATCGCCCAGGACGGAGAAGGCCGGTTGGCAGTTGAGACCATGCCCCGGGAACCCCGCCACCATCGGGATGCGCTGATCCGGGATTACGGATTCGAAGAGTACGACCGTTCGTGGGTCTTCGGGTGGGTCCCCCAGAATGCGCTGACGGACATCAAGTCGGAACGAGTGGAACTGGCAGCTGACGCAGACCGTCCTGCAGAAGGCCGTGAGCCTCGGCCCTGAGCCAGAATCTGCAATTCGTGCAGAACCGGCTGGCCGGGCTGCCGGGAGCGGGCAGCTAGGAAGCTCTGCTCCTGATGCGCTGGACCGATGAGACGCCCGGCACACTGTTAGGCGGCGAACCCGCGGGCATTTAGAATAGGAAACTGTGCGCTTATTGCGCAGGAGGATTCCACAAAGAAGAAGGACTGCCCGTGTCTAACCCAGCCGAGGCCATCACCCAGCGTCCCCTGAGGGTGGCTATCATCGGCGCCGGACCAGCCGGCGTCTACGCCGCTGACATCCTCACCAAGGCGGAGCGGGACTTCGAGGTCAGCATCGACCTCTTCGACCGCTACCCGGCCCCGTATGGCCTGATCCGCTACGGCGTGGCACCGGACCACCCGCGGATCAAGGGCATCGTCAACGCGCTGCACAAGGTGCTGGACCGCGGCGACATCCGCTTCCTGGGCAACGTCGACTACGGCCAGGACCTGACCCTGAGCGACTTCCGGCACTTCTACGACGCCGTGATCTTCGCCACCGGCGCCATCAAGGATGCGGCCTTGGACATCCCGGGCGTTGAGCTGGACGGATCCTACGGTGCCGCCGAGTTCGTCTCCTGGTACGACGGCCACCCGGACGTGCCGCGGGAGTGGCCGCTGGAGGCCAAGGAGATCGCGGTCATCGGCAACGGCAACGTGGCGCTGGACGTGGCCCGGATCCTGTCCAAGCACGCCGACGACCTGCTCAGCACCGAGATCCCGGACAACGTCTACCGCGGCCTAAAGGGCTCGCCGGTCACCGACGTGCACATTTTCGGCCGGCGCGGCCCGGCCCAGGTGAAGTTCACGCCGCTGGAACTGCGCGAACTCTCGCATTCCCGCGACGTGGACATTGTGCTCTACCCGGAGGACTTCGACTTCGACGAGGGATCCGACGAGGCCATCCGCACCAACAACCAGACCAAGACCATGGTCAACACGCTCACCAACTGGCTGGTGGAGGAACAAGACACCGGTGCCTCCCGCCGGCTGCACCTGCACTTCCTGCACACGCCGCTGGAGATCGTCGAGGGCACCGGGGATGGCGCGGGCCATGTCGCCGCAATCAAGTTCGAGCGCAACGAACTGGACGGCACCGGCAATGTCCGAGGCACCGGCGAAATCGTCGAATACCCGGTCCAAGCGGTCTACCGGGCCATCGGCTACTTCGGCTCGGAGCTGCCCGAGGTCGGCTACGATGCCCGCCGCGGTGTGATCCCCAACGAGGGCGGACGGGTGATCGACGAGAGCGGAAACCCGGTTCCGGGCATCTACGCCACGGGCTGGATCAAGCGCGGCCCCGTCGGCCTGATCGGCCACACCAAGGGCGATGCCCTGGAGACCATAGGCTTCCTGCTCGAGGACCGGCTAGACCTGCCGGCCGCCGAAGAGCCGGACGAGGACGCCATAATCAAGCTGCTCGAAGAGCGCGGCGTCGCGTACACCACGTGGGAAGGCTGGCTGAAGCTGGACGCTCATGAGCGGGAGCTCGGGGCTTCCTACGTGGCGGAAAACAACGACGGCGGTGCTCCCGCCGTCGAGCGCGAGCGCGTCAAGGTGGTCCCGCGCGAAGACATGATCAACATTTCGCACCGCTGACATCAGCGGCCGGGCCGTCGGGGAAACCGGCGGTCCGGCCGTGCCGGTGGTGGCCTGACTAACCCTTGACGTAGAAGCGCAGCACGTCTCCGCCGGGCAGCTCCACCCGAACGTTGCCATTGCCGGACATGCTGAGGCGCGCTCCGGGGTAGGCGGAACGCAGGCTGTTGAGCAGCGTTTGATACGGATCGGTGGGCCGAAGATCCGGCCCGGGTTGAATTTCTGGGGCGGGGCGGTTGAGCAAGGCCCGAAACCGCCCTCCACACCGCTGCAGCAGAGACTGTACTGGAGCCACCATCGCCTTGTTGCCCGCTTCCTTGCTCGCTTCACTGCCGGCGGCCGGCCGGTCCGATTCCCCAGGGTCGGCCCTTTTACCAAGTATGGGAGCCGCGGGCCGTATATGTGCGAGGCGTTCCGGCAAGTCGTGGAAGTGCCTGCGATCCGCCCGTCCCGGCGCGCCCTCGACGCCAGCGACTAAGCTGAGACCCGGCCGGAAAACGCCGCTGCCGGGAGCGCAACCGACCGGCGTCGTACCGGCACACAGGTTCCGAGCAGAAGGAGGAAGCGCACCGCATGGCCAGGCCGCAGAACCCGCAGCGCAAGCCTCAGTTGCTCGAAGACATCCTGGACTACCTGCAGGACAAGAACCTGGCCGAGCTGTCCTTCCGCCCGCTGGCCGAAGCTCTGGGCATCAGCAGCTACATGCTGGTCTACCATTTCGGGCACCGCGAACAGCTGCTTGAGGAGATTGTGCACCGGGTGCAGACACAGCTACCGGCGCCCTCGCCGGAGCAACTGGCCAACCTGGATGCCCCGGCGCTGCGCCAGCAGTTGCTCCAGATCTGGGAGCGTTCGCAGACTCCGCAGAGCCGCGTGCTCCAGCGGCTGGGATTCGAAGCGGCCATTCAGCAGGCAGCCATCCAGCAGGCGGCCAGTCAGCAAGCCACCGCCGGAGCCGCGCTCCGGCCGCCCGGGTTTTCCCTCTGGCGCGAAGCCGCCGCCGGCTGGCTCCGCGCCCGTGGGGCAGACGAGCAGAAGGCGGCGGTCGAGGGGACGCTCTTCGCGGCCGGGCTGTGCGGTTTGTGGTTCGGGCAGGTAGCCGCCGCCGATCCGCCGGAGGGGGCCACGGCAGCGTTCCACCTGTTGCTGGAGCGTCTCCTGCAAGCAGCCCCCTGACGCTGCCTTCCCTCGGCAAGGCGCCGCAACAACCTAAGCCGGGCTCCGCCGTCGTCATGTGGCACGGGATCGAACAGTCAGGGAGAGTGACCAACTACTCTGGGGGAGTGACCAATGAAATGCCGCTCAATGAAGAACAGACCCAACGGATTGTTGGCATCGCCATGGATTTGGCCCGCGAAGGCAAAACCGGCGAGCTGGCCGAGTTCCTCGACCACGGCCTGCCCGTCGATGCGCTGGACCCGGACCGCAACACCCTGTTGATGCTGGCTGCCTACCACGGGCAGGAAGAGACCCTGGACATGCTGCTGGACCGGGGTGCCAATCCGGACATCCGTAACGTCCGCGACCAGTCCCCGATTGCCGGTGCCCTGTTCAAGGGCGAGGACGCGGTGGTGGCCAAGCTGCTGGCGGCCGGCGCGGACGTGGATGCAGGCACCCCGACCGCGCGGGACGCGGCCAAGATGTTCGGCCGCGAGCACCTGCTGGAAAAGTAAACTCCCGCTCTCAGTAACAAACTCTCAGTAACGAAAAACTGCCCGGGACCGGCCGCAATGGCTGGTCCCGGGCAGTTTTATGCCGTCAGGCGAGGGGCATTACGCCGAGTCGGTGTTCACATCCACCGGGGAGATCTTGCCGGCCTGCAGGGCCTCGATGGCCTTGCGCACGCCTTCGCCGTAGGCCGGATCGGCCTTCGTGCAGTTGGCGATGTGGCGTTCGATGGTGGCTGCGGAAGCACCGTCGATGGCGCGGGCGGTGTTCTCGAACAGCACTTGGCGTTGCTCGGCGGTCATCTTCTCGCGGAAGAGGATGCCGGGCTGCTCGAAGTAGTTGTCGTCGTCCTCGCGGAAGTTGAACCGGTCGGCCACGGCACCCACGGCCTGGGCCGGGTCGCGGTACGCAGGCTGTTCCTGCCAGCGCCCGTAGCCGTTCGGCTCGATGCCCGGGGTAGCGCCCTGGTTGCCGTCCACGCGCATGGAGCCGTCACGGTGGAAGGAGTTGACCAGGCCTGCGCCGCGCGGGTAGTTCACCGGGATCTGGTGGTGGTTGACACCCAGGCGGTAGCGCTGCGCGTCGCCGTAGGAGAACAGGCGGCCCTGCAGCATGCGGTCCGGCGAGAAGCTGATGCCCGGCACCACGTTGGCCGGGGTGAAGGCAGCCTGCTCCACGTCGGCGAAGTAGTTCTCCGGGTTGCGGTTCAGTTCCCACTCGCCAACCTCGATCAGCGGGTAGTCCTTCTTCGACCAGACCTTGGTCAGGTCGAACGGATGGTACTTGTAGGTCTCCGCGTCGGCCTCGGGCATGATCTGGACCATGAGCTTCCACTTCGGGAAGTCGCCCTTGTCGATCGACTCGAGCAGGTCGCGCTGGTGCGACTCGCGGTCCTCGCCGACCAGTGCGGCGGCCTCGGCATCGGTGAGGTTCTTGATGCCCTGCTGCGTGCGGTGGTGGAACTTCACCCAGAAACGCTCACCGGCGTCGTTGATGAAGCTGTAGGTGTGCGAGCCGAAGCCGTGCATGTGGCGGTAGGACGCCGGGATGCCGCGGTCGGACATGACGATGGTGACCTGGTGCAGGGCCTCCGGCAGGTTGGTCCAGAAGTCCCAGTTGTTCTCGGCGCTGCGCAGGTTGGTGCGCGGGTCACGCTTCACTGCGTGGTTGAGGTCGGGGAACTTCAGCGGGTCGCGGAAGAAGAAGACCGGGGTGTTGTTGCCCACCAGGTCCCAGTTGCCCTCTTCGGTGTAGAACTTGACCGAGAAGCCGCGGATGTCGCGCTCGGCGTCGGCTGCGCCGCGCTCACCGGCAACGGTGGAGAAACGGGCGAACAGCTCGGTCTTCTTGCCGACCTCGGAGAAAATCTTGGCCTTGGTGTACTTGGTGATGTCGTTGGTCACCGTGAAGGTACCGAACGCACCGGAGCCCTTGGCGTGCATGCGGCGCTCGGGGATGACCTCGCGGTCAAAGTGCGCCATCTTTTCCAGGAACCAGACGTCCTGCAGCAGCATCGGGCCGCGCGGACCAGCGGTCAGGCTGTCCTGGTTGTCCACTACGGGCGCGCCCGCAACGGTTGTCAACGGCTTGGTGTTATCAGCCATTTAGTTATCGCTCCTTGTCGGATCTTCCAATTGAAGGTCTTTCGTAGCACTGCAGGCGGGACAGATGCCCCAGAACGTGACCTCGGCTTCGTCAATCGCGAAACCGTGGTTATCGCCCACCGTGAGGCACGGCGCCTCGCCCACCGTGCAGTCGATGTCGGCAATATTGCCGCACCGCCGGCACACCACGTGGTGGTGGTTGTCGCCAACCCGGGCCTCGTAGCGCGCCGGGGAGCCTGACGGCTCGATCCGGCGCAGCAACCGGGCGTCGGTCAACGCGGCAAGCACGTCATACACGGCCTGTTTCGACACCCCGCCCAGCTCGTCCCGCACCATGCCGGTGATGGCATCGGCGTCGGCATGCGGGTGCGCGCGGACTGCTTCCAGCACCGCGGTCCGCGGACGGGTGACGCGGAGCGAAGCCTCGCGCAACATGTCCTCGGGTTCCCTCATATCGACCATGACAGCCATTCTCGCAGCTTTTCTGGACTCAGTCCAGAATATGTTTTGGAACGAGTCCAGAATAGTCGGTGAACGCCGGGTGTCGAATCAGTTCGACGGCGGTGCCCGCCTCCGGTTTGTCGGCACGCCGCCACGCTGCGCGCTTGCACCGCGCCAACCGAAGAAAGGTGCCGCGGGCAACTAGAATCTCCGCCATGCCCAAACTGTTAGCCGACACGGCGCCGCTGAAGGAGAGCCCGGAATTCCGCCGGTTGTGGATCGGCACGTCGCTCTCTGCCATCGGCGCACAGTTGACGGCGGTGGCGGTGAGCCTGGAGGTCTATCAGCTCACCGGCTCGACCTGGGCGGTGGGCGCCGTCGGGGTCGTCGGATTGGTTCCGCTGGTGCTGGCCGGGCTCTACGGCGGCTCGGTGGTGGACGCCCACGACCGACGAAAAGTGGCGCTCTATTCGGGCCTGGTGCTGTGGGCCTGCACCGCGGTGTTTGCCCTGCAGGCCTGGTTCCAGCTGGAGCAGGTGTGGTTGTTGTATCTGGTGATCGCGGTGCACTCGGCCGCGGTCGGAATCAATCAACCGGCGCGCAATGCGATTGTGCCGCGGCTGGTGCGGCGCGAGATGCTGCCGGCGGCCAATGCCCTGACCATGATGACGTTCGGTCTGGGGATGACCATCGGGCCGCTGGCTGCGGGTGTGCTGGTGGCCAACGTGGGCTTCGGCTGGACCTACACCCTGGACGTCTTGACGTTCACGGCGGCCATTTGGGCGGTGGTCAAGCTGCCGCCGATCCCGCCCGAGGGCGAAGTGCGCAAGGCCGGCCTGCAATCGGTGGTGGAAGGCCTGCAGTTCTTGCGTACCCGCCCCAACATCAGGATGACGTTCCTGGTGGACCTGGCCGCGATGGTGCTGGCCCAGCCGCGTGCGTTGATGCCGGCCATCGGCGCGGTGATCATCGGCGGCGGCGAGGCAACGGCAGGCATCCTGCTGGCTGCGGTGGCCGCAGGCTCCTTCGTCGCGGCCGTGTTCTCCGGACCGTTGGGAGGCATCCGGCGGCAGGGGCTGGCGGTGTTGTGGTGTGTGGTGGTCTGGGGGATATCCGTTGCGGGGTTCGGCGCCGTCGTCGTGATGGCAGGCCGTTCCGACGCCGCCGCTGCAGGCGACGTGAGTGAGTGGCTGCTGCCGGCCGCCCTTTGCCTCGCGGTTGCCGGTGGCGCGGATACGGTCAGCGGCGTCTTCCGCAATACCATCCTGCAATCGGCGACGCCCGACGCGATGCGCGGACGGCTGCAGGGAATCTTCATCGTGGTGGTGGCCGGCGGCCCGAGGCTGGGCGATGCCGTCGCCGGCGGCGGCGGCGAATGGCTGGGCGAGGGGTTCGCCGCCCTCGCCGGCGGTATCGCCTGCGTGTGCGTGGTTGGGCTGCTGCACCGGCTGCAGCCGAGGTTCGCCCGCTATGACGACAGGCACCCCGAGCCGTAGCTGGTGCCGGAGCGCTACGGAACTTGGCGCCGGATACCGGCGTTGGAATAAGTGTGCGGTAGATACACTGAAACCGGACATGCTGCGCCCGCAGCGGCAGAGGGCCGCACCGGCGCGGGAGAGGACTTACACGCTGTGCACAACCACTTCAACGGACTGAAAACGGCAGGATTGCTGGGCGGTCTCTTCGCCCTGCTGCTGGCGATCGGCGCGCTGTTGGCCAGCGGGACCGGCAGTGCCAGCTGGATCTGGATCATGGCCCTGATCGGCGTGGGCACCACGGCCTACAGCTACTGGAACAGCGACAAGCTGGCCATCCGCAGCATGCAGGCCTATCCGGTCACCGAAGCCGACCAGCCCGGAATGTACCGAATCGTCCGCGAGCTATCCACGCGGGCCAACCAGCCGATGCCCCGGCTCTACGTTTCCCCGACCATGGCGCCGAACGCCTTCGCCACCGGGCGCAACCCGAAGAACTCGGCGGTCTGCTGCACCGAGGGCATCCTGCGCCTGCTGGACGAGCGCGAATTGCGCGGCGTGCTGGGCCATGAGCTGATGCACGTCTATAACCGGGACATCCTGACGTCCTCCGTTGCCGCCGCGGTGGCTGGTGTCATCACCTCGGTCGCCCAGTTCCTGCTGTTTTTCGGCGGCCGCGACCGCAACGCCAACCCGCTGGCGCTGATCGCCATGTCCCTGCTGGCCCCGATCGCGGCCATGCTGATCCAGATGGCAGTCAGCCGCACCCGCGAGTACGACGCGGACGAGGACGGCGCCACCCTGACCGACGATCCGCTGGCGCTGGCCTCCGCGCTGCGCAAGCTGCAGTATGGCACGCAGCAGGCACCACTACCGCAGGACCAGAAGCTGGTCAACACCAGCCACCTGATGATTGCCAACCCGTTCAAGGGCGGCGGCGTCAAGAAGATGTTCAGCACCCACCCGCCGATGGACGACCGCGTGGCGCGGCTGGAACGGATGGCCGGACGGCCACTGGGCTACTGAGGCCGGCATGCGACTGCTGCTGATTCGGCACGGCCAGACCCCCTCCAACGTACGCGGGCTGCTGGATACCGGGGCCCCCGGGGCGGAACTGACAAAGTTGGGCCAGGAGCAGGCCCGTTCCCTGCCGACGGCGCTCGACGGCGAGCCGATCGACGCGCTCCTGGTCTCCACCCTCGTGCGCACGCAGCTCACCGCCTCCCCGCTGGCTGCCGCACGCAAGCTCGAGACCGGCGTCCACGACGGGCTGCGCGAAATCTCGGCCGGCGAGCTGGAAATGCGCGGCGACCGCGACGCCATCATTGCCTACATGACCACCGTCTTTGCCTGGGCCTCGGGTGACTTGGACCGGCGGATGCCCGGCGGCCCGGACGGGCATGAAACGTTCGGCCGCTTCGATGCCGTCATCGACGAGGCCCGAGCCGCCGGCATCGGTACCCTGGCGGTGGTCAGCCACGGCGCCATGATCCGCAGCTGGGCCGGCGCGCGAGCATCGAACCTGACGGTCCCGTTCGTGGCTCAGAACCAGTTGAGCAACACCGGAGTGGTGGTCCTCGACGGCGGCCCGGACGGCTGGGAGGCGCTCACCTGGATGGGGCAAGCCGTGGGCGGGCCCGAACTGGCCGCCCCGCTCGCCGACGGTCCCACCGCCGATGCGATCAACCCGGACCGCATCCCCACCGACCGGAACTGACGCAGATTCCCGGCCCGACGACGGGCCCTCAGCTGTCCGGGCTGTCCGCGGCCGTTCCCGACTGAGCCCGGCCAAGGAGCCTGGCCGGCGGCTGCGGCCGGTTGCCCTCACATGTCACACTTCCGCCCTCCGCGGTGTCCTATGTTTGTAACCACAAAACAAAGGGAGCTCGCGGTGACTACACGTCAACGGATCGTCGTTATTGGGGCAGGATATGCCGGAGTTATGGCCGCGAACCGGCTGGCCGGCAGCAAGGAACTCACAGGCAAGATCGGTGTAACCGTCATCAACCCGCTGGCGGACTTCGTGGAGCGGATCCGGTTGCACCAGGTGGCGGCGGGTAGCCGGGAGTCGGCCTACGTTCCGATGGAATCGGTGCTGCACCCGGCCGCCACGCTAGTGGTCGGCCAGGCCTCACGGATCGATCCGCGCGCACAGACCGTCCACTTCGACGACGGCCGCGCCCCGCTGCACTATGACTTCCTGGTCTATGCGCCCGGCAGCGCCAGCCAGCCCGCACCCTCGGGGTCCGGGGGCTTCGCGCTGCACGACGCCGAGTCTGTTAAGCGCCTGCGGCCGGCATTGGAGCAGCTGGCGCCGGGCGCCGTCGTCAGCGTGATCGGCGGCGGCCTGACCGGCATTGAGGCAGCTGCTGAAATCGCCGAGGCACATCCGCGTTTGACGGTGCGGCTGGTCTCGCGCGGGCAGCTGGGGCAGGACCTGTCCGATGGCGGCCGCCGCGCCTTGCTCGCCCAACTCCGGAACCTCGGGGTCCAGATCACGGAGGGGGAGCGCGTGGACCGGTCGGACGGGCAGCACATCACGCTGTCGGACGGCACGTCCCTGGCCTCGGACTGCACCGTCTGGACGGCCGGCTTCAGCGCCCCGGGCCTCGCCCGAGCCAGCGGGCTGGTTACCGATGCTGACGGGAGGCTAATCGTCGACTCAACCCTGGCCTGTCCCGAGTTCCCGGAGATCTTCGGCGCCGGCGACGCCGTCCATGCCCCCGACGCGGTTGCCTCGCACCTGCGGATGAGCTGTGCGATGGCCATGCCCATGGGCGCTCACGCCGCCGACAATGTCATCGCCCGGATCCGGCAGCGCAGCCCTCAGGAGTTGTCCGCCGGGTTCATGCTGCGCTGCATCAGCCTGGGCCGCAGCTCCGGGCTGGTCCAACCCGTGCGGGCGGACGATGCCCCGCGCCGTCTTGCCGTGGGCCGGCGGGCAGGTGCAGTGGTCAAGGAGCAGATCTGCCGCATGACCCTGTCGTGGATCAGGGGAGAGCGGCGGCGCAGCGGCTCCTACAGCTGGCCGCGCGGCCCGCGTACCGTCAAGGCCCAGTAGCAGCGGCAAAGCAGGCCGAGCCAAAGTACGACGAGGCCGCGCACCTGAGGTGCGCGGCCGTCGTCGTACTGGAGTCAGCGGTAGTTGATGAACTGGAGGTCGACTTCCAGGTCAGAGCCCTTGAGCAGGGAAATGACTTCCTGCAGATCGTCGCGGGACTTGGATGTGACGCGCAGTTCGTCCCCCTGGATCTGGGCCTTCACGGCCTTGGGGCCCTCTTCGCGGATGATCTTCGAGATCTTCTTGGCCTGGTCCTGGGCAATGCCCTCCTTGACGCCGGCCTCGATCCGGTATTCCTTGCCCGAGGCGAACGGCTCGCCGGCATCCAGCGACTTCAACGAGATGCCCCGCTTGACCAGCTTGGACTGCAGCACGTCCAGGACGGCCTTCACCCGCTCCTCGGAGTTCGCCTTCATCAGGATCTTCTCGCCGCTGAAGTCGACTTCGGCACCGACTCCCTTGAAGTCATAGCGCTGCGCAATTTCCTTCTGCGCCTGGTTCAAGGCGTTGGCAACTTCCTGCTTGTCCACCTTGCTGACAATGTCGAACGAAGACTCGCTGGCCATGGTTCCTCCTGGGTCGGGGCGTTTGTGCTTGGCACCAGCCTACTGAATCGCGTAGCGACGGCGCAGGTTTCCCAGCTTCCACGCAGCTTCCGTCCATCGTTCCTTCATCCGGATCCGGCAGAATCGCTGTGTTGTATCAATCACCGATCTTCAGGAGAAGCGCACATGGGAGCCCGCCCGCGGTACATAGTCACGTCGATAAGGGTTGCCGCGGGTTCGTTCATGACGGCCACCGCCGTCGCCACCGTGGTTGTGATGGGTTCCGCGCCGGCCTCGGCCGCCACTGCCTCCCTGTCCTCAGTGCAGCCCCCCGTCAGGGCCGTCGGTGCTGTTCCGTTGCTTCCACGGGATACGGAGGACTTGGAGCGCCAACCGGGGCCAGGGTCTACCGACTCCACAGCGGGCGCCGACGGCCCGGGCGGGGACCGCATCAGCGCGGGCGGTGCGGCCGCTGAAGCAAGCAAACTTCTCGGAGCTGAGTCGGTGTCCCGCTTGGAAGGCATCCGGCAGGAAATGGATCAGGCGGTGAAGCTGCAGATGGTCACCGCGGACCAGGCCGACCGCTTTGTGAACCAAATGGAGGAGCGGATTCTCCGGGGTTTGTAGCCGCGAAGAACGCCGATTCGATTCTTGGGCCGATCTTTGTGTAAAGTTGTCTTGCTTCCTCACGGGGAAGCGGTCTTCTTCTGAAGAAGGCGTTCGGCAGATTACCCGAGCGGCCAAAGGGGGCTGACTGTAAATCAGCTGGCATTGCCTACGGGGGTTCGAATCCCTCATCTGCCACCGAACGGGAAACCCCGTCTGACCAAGTGATGTACTGGTCGGACGGGGTTTTTCCGTACTAGCCGGTTTCACCGGCCGCCGCTGGTTCACCTGCGACGGCGGGCCGGGACCGGCGTCGATAGACTTGACCGCGGATGTGACCGGCGGCGACTGGCCGCCAGAACGAGGAGTTCTCTTGCGACAATTCACCGCCCGCTTCGCAACGCCGGAGGAAATCGAGGCATGGGACAGCCATGTCACGGCGAACCCCAACGGCGGCAACATGCTGCAGGCCAAGGCCTACGCGGCGGTGAAAGCGGAGCACGGGTGGAAGCCGCTGTACCTCGCGTATGAAACCGACGACTACACCAGCTTCAACCTGGTGCTGGAAAAGCAGGTTCCGCTACTGGGCAAGTACTGGTACATGATCAAGGGCCCGGACGTCGCGTCCCCCGATGACCTGCCCGGTATTTTCGAAGCCAACCGGCGCTTCTGCCAGGAGCAGGCGCGCGGTGTCTTCGCGATCCGGATCGAGCCGGACGTCGAGGCCACCGAGGAAACGCGCGCCCTGCTGGCCCGCGAAGGCCTGGTCAAGATGCCGGACCTGCAGCCGAACGATCACACCGCCATCGTGGATATTGCCCCGGACCCGGAGGTGGTGCTCAAGAGCTTCTCCTCCCGCGGCCGCAACGCCGTGCGCCGGGCAATTCGCGAGGGCGCCGAAGTGGTCACGGCCGAGCCGACGGAGGAGAACTTCCGGGCCATGTTCAACCTGATGGGGCAGGTGCAGCAGGGCCAGAAAAATGTGCAGGTCCGCTCCTTCGAATACTTCAAGGCGTTCTGGGGCAACTTCATTGCCGCCGGGCAGGGCAGACTGCTGTTCACCTACGAAGACGGCAAGCCGTCCGTTGGCGCGTTCGTGGTCAATTACGGGCGCAAGGGCACCTACAAGGACGGCGGATCGCTGCCGCGGCGCAAGCAGTACGGCGATTCACATCTGATCCAGTGGACGGCGATGAACCAGCTCAAGGAGCTGGGCATCACCAGTTACGACCTGTGCGGAACCCCGCCGGCCTCCGAACTCAAGAACCCCGAGCATGAGTACTACGGGCTGGGCCTGTTCAAGACCAGCTTCACTAAGACGATTACCGACTTCGTCGGCTGCTATGACCAGGTGATCTCCCCGCTCAAGTACAAGCTGTGGTCAGCTGCGGGGGAGAAGATCGCCCGCGGACTCTACGTGCGCCGCCGCCACCAGCCGTTCTACTGAGCAGCAGGCAGGGGGAGGCACCAAGCTCCTGGGCAGTATCGCGACCATAAACCCTGCCCCCATCAACCCCGACCTCACGCCGCCTCTGACAGGGGGAGGGGATGGATGTCCCAGAGGAAGCAGTACGTGGTCGGCCCGGAGTTGTGCAGGACGTTGTAGTACAACCACTGCCAGTCGGTTGCGTCGTTGTGGTCGGCCGGAGCAGGTGGACAGTCGGCAGGCGTGTACCACTTTCCATCGCTCCAGATGTAGTGCAGGTCGCCCACGTAAGTGGCTGCGGGCCCGGCGCCGGGCTTGCCATGTGGCAGGCCGATCCTGTCCTTGAGCGAGGCGCCGTCGCCCACGGCGTACAGCTCGTTCTTCGACGGATCATTGGCGAACGGGAGCATGTCGTTCAGCTCGTCCATCAAACCGATGCTCTGGGAGATGGCGGCGTCGAGCTCCAGCCCGGCGGTGACAATCAGCACGGTGCAGCGGTTCATGGCGTTCCCTCCGTTAGCGGTGTCTGGTGGAATCGACCTTAGGTAGCCGGACACTGCCGCCGGAAGCCGCCGGCTCAGGTTGTGGATAACGGCCGGGGTGACCTCAGCCGGCGGGCCGCCGCCGAGCCCACCCCGACTCCGCGGCACGCCGGAGGCTCATGCGCTGAGCGAACACGGGGCGACAGGCGGAAGCCCGGCGCGTAGCGTGGAGGTATGGCAACCATCGATATCACCGAGGCCCAGTTCCCGCAGACCATTGAAGAGAACGACATTGTCTTCGTTGACTTCTGGGCCGACTGGTGCGGTCCCTGCAAGCAGTTCGCCCCCGTCTACGACGCCGCTTCCGAGCAACACGACGACATCGTCTTCGCCAAGGTGGACACCGAAGCCGAGCAGGGCCTCGCGGCAGCCGCCGGAATCACCTCGATCCCGACCCTGATGGCATTCCGCGAAAAGGTGCTGGTGTTCTCCCAGCCCGGCGCACTGAACTCCAGCCAGTTCACCCAGTTGGTGGACGCGGTTAAAGGCCTGGACATGCAGGAAGTCCACGCCCAGGTCGCTGCCCAGCAGCAGTCCGCGCAGGACGGTCAGGCAGCCGAGTAGCGCACGGCAATCACGAACCTCCCGAGGGAGCAGGGCAACGGTCCTGCTCCCTCGGTGCGTTAACGCCTGCACCCTCGGTGACTCGCCCGCTGCGTAATCCCGGGTTCAGTGCCGGCGGTGGTCCTGCGGCGCCAGCCGCGGCCCGAAGGCGGGCTTGCGGAAACCGCTGAGCACCAGCATCCGCACCACCCGTTGCCGGTGCCCCCGCCACGGTTCAAGGAGTTCGAGCATGCCGGCGTCGTCCGTCTTGCGCCCGGTGAGGGCGTAGCCGACAAACGCAGCCAGATGGAAGTCGCCAACCGACACAGAGTCCGGGTCGCCGTGTGTGCGCTGCGCGGTTTCGGCCGCCGTCCACGGCCCGATCCCCGGTATGGTGCACAGCTTGCTCGCCAGTTCCGCGCCGGCCGGCAGCGACGCCAAACGCTCCAGGGCGCCGGCGGAGGAACAGGCGCGCATGATGGTGGCCGAGCGCTTCGAGTCCACCCCGGCGCGGTGCCAGTCCCAGGACGGAATGCGCCGCCAACCGTGGGCGGTCGGCGGGACCATGAGCCCGGCCGGAGCCGGTCCGGGCGCCGGCGTCCCGTGCCGCCGGACCAGGTATTTGTAGGAGTAACGCGCCTCGATGGTGGTGATCTTCTGCTCCAGAATCACCGGCACCAGTTCACCGATCATCCGCCCGGTGGCCGGCAGGCGCAGCCCGGGATGCCGCCGCCGCGGCACACTCACCAGCCGCGGCAGGCCCGCGTGAAACTCCGGTTCGTCAAACCTCGACCAGTCATCGTGGGCCCCCAACAGGGCCGGTAGCCCGGCCAGCGCCTCCTCCGCGCCCGGCCCCCAGGCCTGTCCCAGAACGACGGCGGTGCCCCGGCTGCCTGCCTCGGCTGCGCCTTGGGTGGTTTCGCCTTCCCGAGTAGTGTCGTTCCCCCTGCCGGTTTCGTCTTCCCGGCGCGGCCGGCGGGTGATGCGCAGGGTCGCCGCGCCAGAGGAGGTGTTCAGCGCCAGCCAGGCACCGGCGTCGTCAATCCGGGCGGTGGGATCCTGCTTGCCCCGGGACAGGATGGACAACGTCCCGGGCAGGTCATAGGGCTCCGGGAACTCCACCTCGCTGGTGAGTCCGGTGGCGCCGGACGCAGAGGCAGTGGACAGCATGGATTAATCGTCGCACGCGGGGCGGACAGTTCCGGTCCGGCCGGCTCTCCGGGCGCACCCAAAGGCCAACTCACAGGCCACCCGCAGGTGCCGGCGTGAACCCGTCTTACGTCGGATGTGCCCCGGTCTGGGCTGGCAGGTAGATTTGGGCCCATGAAATATGCCAATTCTGTTCTGGACCTGATCGGCAACACTCCGTTGGTCAAGCTGAACAAAGTGACCGAAGGTATTGCTGCCACCGTCCTGGCGAAGGTGGAGTATTTCAACCCGGGCGGATCGATCAAGGACCGCATCGCGGTGAAGATGATCGAGGAAGCCGAGAAGGACGGGCGGCTGAAGCCCGGCGGCACGGTGATCGAACCCACCAGCGGCAACACCGGTGTGGGCCTGGCCCTGGTGGCCCAGCAGAAGGGCTACAAGTCCATCTTCGTGACCCCGGACAAGGTGGGGCTGGAAAAGCGCGACGTGCTCAAGGCCTACGGCGCCGACGTCGTCGTCACCCCCACCTCCGTGGCTCCGGACAGCCCGGAGTCCTACTACGGCGTCTCCGACCGGCTGGTGACCGAGGTGGACGGCGGCTACAAGCCGGACCAGTTCAACAACCCGGCGGCTCCGGCCAGCCACTATGAGACCACCGGCCCGGAGATCTGGCGCGATACCGACGGCCAGGTCACCCACGTGGTGATCGGCGCCGGCACCGGCGGAACCATCACGGGAACCGGCCGCTACCTGAAGGAAATTTCCGCCGACCGCCCCGGCGGCCCGGTGAAGATCATCGGCGCCGACCCGGCGGGCTCGGTCTACTCCGGCGGCACCGGCCGGCCGTACTTCGTCGAAGGCGTGGGCGAGGACATGTGGCCGGACAACTACGACAAGTCCGTTCCGGACGAGGTCCTGGCCGTCAACGACGCGGAAGCGTTCGCGATGACCCGCCGGCTGGCGCAGGAAGAGGGACTGCTGGTTGGCGGCTCCTCCGGCATGGCCGTGGTGGCGGCGCTGAACGTGGCCAAGGACCTGGGGCCGGACGACATTGTGGTGGTGATCCTGCCGGATTCCGGGCGCGGCTACCTGGGCAAGATCTTCAACGACGAGTGGATGAAGTCCTACGGCTTCATTGCCGGCGGAGAAGAGGCCACCGTGGGCGAGGTGCTGCAGGGCAAGAGCGGCCGGCTGCCGGATCTGGTGCACACCCATCCCTACGAGACGGTGCGCGACGTCATCGAGATCATGAACGAATACGGCGTCTCCGTGCTGCCGGTCCTGTCGCAGGAACCGCCGGTGGTCATGGGCGAGGTGGTCGGCGCCGTGAACGAACGGGACCTGACCGCCAAGCTGTTCAAGAACGAAGCGAAGCTGACCGACAAGATCGGCGACCACCTGGGAGCGGCGATGCCGCTGGTCGGATCGCTGGAGACGGTGTCCGCCGCCCGGGAGAAGCTGCAGGCGGCCGACAGCGTGCTGGTCACGTTGGCCGGAGCGCCGGTGGGCGTGCTGACCCGGCACGACCTGCTGTCCTACCTCACGAGCTGAAGGAGAGAAGAATGAGCGCAGAGAACAACCAGGGTTTTAACACCCGGGCCGTGCACGCCGGCCAGGTGCCGGACGACGCCACCGGCGCGGTGGTGCCCGCGATCTACCAGTCTTCGACCTACGCCCAGGACGGCATCGGCGGGCTGCGCAACGGCTACGAATACGGCCGCGGCACCAACCCCACCCGCGACTCGCTGCAGGTGCAGTTGGCGGCGGTGGAGGGCGGCAAGCACGCGTTCTCGTTCGCTTCCGGACTGGCAGCCGAAGACGCGCTGATCCGCGCACTGCTCGCCCCGGGCGACCACATTGTGCTGGGCAACGACGCCTACGGCGGAACCTACCGGCTGATCAACCGGGTGCTGGGTGCCTGGGGCATCGGCCATACCGTGGTGGACATGTCCGACGCGTCGACAGTCGCCGCCGCGGTCAACGAGCACAAGGCCCGCTTCCTCTGGGTGGAGACCCCGTCCAACCCGATGATGAAGGTCACCGATATCGCCGCGCTGGCAGAACTGGCCCACGCCGCCGGTGCGCTGCTGGTGGTGGACAACACCTTCGCCTCGCCGTACCTGCAGAACCCGCTGGCCTTCGGCGCCGACGTCGTGGTGCACTCGACCACCAAGTACATTGGCGGGCACTCGGACGTGATCGGCGGCGCCGTGGTACTCAACGACGACGCGCTCGCCGAGAAGATCGGCTTCGTTCAGTTCGCCGTGGGCGCCGTGTCCGCGCCGATGGATGCCTTCCTGACCACCCGCGGCCTGAAGACGCTGGGCGTGCGGATGGACCGGCATTCGGCCAACGCTCAGGCCGTGGCCGAATGGCTGCAGGGCCGGTCCGAAGTGGAGGCCGTGTTCTACCCGGGGCTGCCTGAGCACCCCGACCACGAGCTGGCCAAGAAGCAGATGCGCGGCTTCGGCGGCATGGTCTCGGTGTCCTTCACCGGCGGCGAGGCGGCGGCCCGCAAGGTGGCTGAGTCCACCACAGTGTTCACACTGGCCGAATCGCTGGGCGGCATCGAGTCGCTGGTCAACTACCCGTCGGAGATGACCCACGCCTCGGTGAAGGGTACCGAACTGGCCGTGCCGGAGAACCTGATCCGGTTGTCCGTGGGCATTGAGGACATCGAGGACCTGATCGCCGACCTGGAACAGGCCTTCGCCCAGCTCTAGGCGGATCCAGGCGGCTTTTGGCGGGCAGAAGCACTAGACCAGCGGCAGGGGCCTAGGGTCCCGGGCGACCGGGCCGTAGGCCTCTGGCGTGTCCCGGGGCAGAAGAGAATACTGTGCCCATGGATGCGAACAAGCAGTACCTACCGGCCAGCGTTGTCCCCGGTCTGCAGTCGCGCAAGGCGGCCGCACTGATCGATTACCTCACCGGCACCGTCGGGTTTATCGAACACGCCCGGTTCGAAGAACACGGCGTGGTGCTCCACGCCGAGCTGCTGTGGCCGGAAGGCGGCATGGTGATGGTCTCCAGCCACGCAGAAGGCACGCTGTGGGCCCGCGAGCCGGGCTCGGCGCAGCTGAACGTGTACACCCATGATCCTGATGACCTCTATGCCCGGTTGAAGGCCGCGGACGCCTCCATCATCCGCGACCTGCAGGACACCGACTATGGGGACCGCGGCTTTGCGATCAACGATCCGGACGGTAACCTCTGGGCCTTCGGCAGGTACCGCGGGCAGCCGCTGCCCGGCTCCAACGGCGCCAAGGAGCAGGACGTCAGCTACGAAGGCCACGCCTAAGCAGGCACCCGGCTAAACATATGATCACTGCATGAGTTCCGGATCCCTGCTGGCTCTTTGCCGGCTGCACGCACTGAAGCCCGACGCCAGCAAGGTGGGGATCACCGGCATCGACAAACGGCCGGTCGACGGGCGGATCCCGGTCCACTCGATCGGGCTGCGCGCCGATGTCCAAGCGGACCGCAAGAACCACGGCGGGGAGTTCAAGGCCCTCTACGCCTACGCCCAGGAAGATGCCGACGCATGGTCCGCCGAGCTCGGGCGTGACATCCCGCCGGGTCTGTTCGGCGAAAACCTGCGGACCACCGGCGTGCAGGTCAGCGGTGCGCTGGTGGGGGAGCGGTGGCAAATCGGCCCGGAGGTCGTCGTCGAAGTGACCATGCCGCGGATTCCCTGCGCCACCTTTGCCCGGCACATAAACGAGCCCCGGTGGGTCAAGCGCTTCCTGCAGAAAGGAATGCCCGGCGCCTACCTCAAGGTCGTCACAGCCGGCTCCCTTGCCGCCGGCGACAGCATCAACGTCCTCTTCCGGCCGGGGCACGGCGTCAGCGTGGCGGAATCATCGCTGGGGCTCACCCCGGAGCAAGCGCAGGCGCTTCGGACGTCCGAGGCCAACGGCGAGATTGCGCTGCACGGCAACGTCAGCAAGGCGGTCCGCAGGGCTTTGGACCGAGGCCGGGTCCACGTCTGACGGCACGAGCTGCTAACAGATCGGATCCGCGCGCTAGCTGCTGCCGGGCCGCGGTCCAGCCGGCCGGAGTGAATCTTCCACCCGCCTGAAATACACGCCCTGCCACCGCTTGTCCGCTGACCCCCGCCGCCGTAGTCTTTATGCAACTTGTTGTGCAAAGGAGTGCAGTATGGCCCTGGCCTACCCGAAGCTGTTCGAACCGCTGGACCTCGGTTTTACCGTCCTGCCCAACCGGGTGCTGATGGGCTCCATGCACGTGGGGCTTGAGGAGCTGCCCGGCGGATTCGAGCGCATGGCCGCCTTCTACGCCGAACGCGCCCGCGGCGGCGTCGGGCTGATCGTCACCGGCGGCTTCTCCCCGAACGCGGACGGCAGGCTGCAGCCCGGCGGGGCGATGATGACGACGGCGGAAGAGGCTGGCCGGCACCGGACCATCACCGATGCAGTACACGCCGAAGGCGGACGCATTGCGCTGCAGCTGTTGCATGCGGGCCGGTACGCCGCGCACCCAAAGCCCGTGGCGCCCAGCCCGGTGCAGGCTCCGATCAGCCCGTTCAGTCCCCGTGAACTCAGCGAAGAAGACATTGAGCAGACCATCGAGGACTTCGCCGGCGCCGCGGCGCTGGCCCGCGACGCAGGGTACGACGGCGTGGAGATCATGGGCTCCGAGGGATACCTGATCAACGAGTTCATCGTGGCCCGGACCAACCAGCGCACCGACGGCTGGGGCGGCAGCTACGGGAACCGGATCCGCTTCCCGCTGGAGATCGTCCGCCGCATCCGCCAGCGCGTGGGTGAGGACTTCATCATCATCTACCGGTTGTCCATGCTGGACCTGGTGGAAGGCGGGTCCACCTTCGAGGAAGTTGCCCAACTGGCCCGCGGCGTCGAAGCGGCGGGTGCCACCATCATCAATACCGGCATCGGCTGGCACGAATCCCGGGTGCCCACCATCGCCACCTCGGTACCCCGGGCGGGCTTTGCCTGGGTCACCCGCCGGCTGATGGGCGCCGTCGGAATTCCCTTGGTGGCCACCAACAGGATCAACAACCCGGACACCGCCGAGCAGCTCTTGGCCGACGGGTACGCGGACATGGTCTCCATGGCGCGGCCGTTGCTCGCCGATCCGGCGTTTGTGCTGAAGGCGTCGCGCGGACAGGCGGACGACATCAATACCTGCATCGCCTGCAACCAAGCCTGCCTGGACCACACGTTCGCCGGCAAAGTCAGCTCCTGCCTGGTCAACCCGCGCGCCTGCCACGAAACCGAGCTGGTGATCGAGCCGGCGGCTGAACCGAAGACGCTGGCCGTGGTCGGCGCCGGACCCGCCGGCCTGGCCTGTGCCGTGACCGCCGCCGGGCGCGGCCACCGCGTCACGCTTTTTGAAGCTGCGGAGGAAATCGGCGGCCAGTTCAACCTGGCCAAGCAGATCCCCGGCAAGGAGGAGTTCCACGAAACCATCCGCTACTTCGGCCGCCAGCTGGAACTGCTCGGCGTCGAGGTCCGGCTCAAGACCCGGGCGACGGCCGCTGATCTGGCCGGTGGAGAGTTCGACGAGATCATCTTGGCCACCGGTGTGGTGCCGCGGATCCCGGATCTGGACGGCGTGGACCACCCCAGTGTGCTCGGCTACCAAGACGTGCTGCGCGACCACCGGGAGCTCGGCGCAACGGTGGCGGTGCTGGGCGCGGGCGGCATCGGGTTCGACGTCAGCGAGTACATCACCCAAGCAGGTCCCAGCGCCACGTTGGAGCCGGAGCGGTTCCGGGAGCACTGGGGGATCGACGAGGACCCCGCCGCCCGCGGCGGCCTCACTGAACCCCGGCCCGGACGCCCGGCCCGGACGGTCCATCTGCTGCAGCGCAAGGAAGCCAAGATCGGCGCCGGGCTGGGCAAGACCACCGGGTGGATCCACCGGGCGGAGCTGAATAGCCGCGGCGTACACATGATCCCTGCCGTCACCTACCGCAAAATCGACGACGACGGACTGCACCTGACCGTCGACGGCACCGACTCGGTCCTCGCCGTCGACAACGTGGTGCTCTGCACCGGGCAGGAACCGCAGCGGGAGCTGCTGGAAGCGCTGGAGGGCCTGGGCCTGCCGGTCCATCTGGTGGGAGGCGCGGATGTCGCCGCCGAACTCGATGCCAAACGCGCCATCAACCAGGCGAGCCGGCTCGCCGCGGCGCTGTAGCGGAAGAAACCCGACCATGTCCCTGCCGCACGCCATCCTCACCGCGCTGCTGGAGCAACCCGGATCCGGGGCGGAACTGGCCCGCCGCTTCGATAAGTCTTTCGGCTTCTTCTGGCCGGCCACGCACCAACAGATCTACCGCGAACTGGCCAAGCTGGAACGGAACGGGCTGGTCCAGTCCAGCGGCCGCGACTCCAGCCGTGGCCGCGCCAAGGACTACACCGTGCTCGCCGCCGGCCGGAAAGAATTGAGCCGGTGGACGCTGGAACAGCAGGAGCCGCGTCCCGTCCGCGAGGAACTGATGATCCGGCTGCGCGCTTCCTCGGTGCTGGGCGATGCCCCCATCACCGACGAACTCGAGCGGCATCTCGGCCTGCACCGCGCGCAGTTGGCCACCTACCAGCAACTGGACCAACGGGGCACCTGGAACAACGCCAACCGGCTGCAGCGCGCCGTGCTGCAGGCCGGGATCATGTTCGAGCAGACCTGGATCGACTGGGCGGAACAAACGCTGGCGCTGCAGCCTGCGGCGGCGACTGATCGCGCGACCAGCACCCCAAGGTGAGATGCTGTGCCGAACGTCACCGGCCGTCGTCGTGCCTTTCCGCAGAAATGGGCCGCCCGCATGACGTACACTGGATACATCCCCCACTGTCGGTATTCCCTTAGTTCTGCGCGATAATGCCACGTACGGTCTTGTCGAAGCGTCTGATTGGTGTGTGGGTCCGCCTCTAAACGGCGGGCAGTTTCATGTTTGGGAGCGCCGGCTAAAGAAAACGCCGCTAGGTTTCCCCGCAACGTGCGGGCAGCCAGCGAAGCGGCGGAAAGCCCTGCCACGGGATTGTAATAGCGCCGGGCTTTGAGTCAGAGGACCGCGGACATTGATGTGCCGCGGCCACCGGTCCCCAGCTGAATACGAGGAACTGCCCCGTGTCTGAAAACACTGTTAATACCCTGCCCGAAAATACCGACGCCGCTCCGGCCGTCGAAGACGAGAACACCGTACTCTTCACCGACTTCGGCCTCGATGGCCGCGTCCTGGCCGCACTGACCGACGTCGGCTACGAAAAGCCCTCGCCGATCCAGGCCGCCACCATCCCGGTGCTGCTCGAAGGCCGCGACGTCGTGGGCCTGGCCCAGACCGGCACCGGCAAGACCGCTGCCTTCGCGGTTCCGGCGCTGTCCCGGATGGCCGAACTGCCGCCGACCAAGAAGACCCAGATCCTGGTGCTGGCCCCCACCCGCGAGCTGGCCCTGCAGGTGGCGGAGGCGTTTTCCTCCTACGCCGCACACATGGACGATTTCACCGTGCTGCCGGTCTACGGCGGCTCCGCCTACGGCCCGCAGCTCGCCGGACTCCGCCGCGGCGCCCAGGTTGTTGTCGGTACCCCCGGCCGCGTGATCGACCACATCGAAAAGGGCTCGCTGGACCTGTCCGAACTCCAGTACATGGTGCTGGACGAGGCCGACGAAATGCTGCGCATGGGCTTCGCCGAAGAGGTGGACCAGATCCTCTCGAAGACCCCGGAAGATAAGCAGGTTGCCCTGTTCTCGGCGACCATGCCGACCGCCATCCGCCGGATCGCCAAGAAGTACCTGAAGGACCCGGCCGAAATCACGGTCAAGGCCAAGACCACCACGGGCACCAACACCCGCCAGCGCTACCTGCAGGTCATGGGCCCGCACAAGCTCGACGCCATGACCCGGATCCTGGAAGCCGAAGACTTCGACGGCGTGATCGCCTTCGTGCGCACCAAAATGGCCACCGAAGACCTGGCCGACAAGCTCAAGGCCCGCGGCTACCGGTCCGCCGCCATCAACGGCGACATCCCGCAGCAGCAGCGTGAGCGCACCGTCGAGGCCCTGCGCGACGGCAAGATCGACATCCTGGTCGCCACCGACGTTGCCGCCCGTGGGCTGGATGTCGAGCGCATCACCCTGGTGGTCAACTACGACATCCCGCACGACACCGAGTCCTACGTGCACCGCATCGGCCGCACCGGCCGCGCCGGACGCTCGGGTGACGCCATCCTGTTCATGACCCCGCGTGAGAAGTACCTGCTGCGCGCCATTGAGAAGGCCACCCGCCAGCCGGTGGAGCAGATGCACCTGCCCTCCGCCGAGACCATCAATAACCTGCGGATGAGCAAGTTCGCGGAAAAGATTACCGAGACCTTGGCCTCCGAGGACGTCTCGATCTTCCGCGACCTGATCGCGAACTACGAGACCGAGCACGACGTTCCAGCAGCCGAAATTGCCGCTGCCCTGGCCGTCATGGCCCAGGGCGGACGCCCGCTGATGGTCCAGGACCTGCCGGAAGCACCGAAGGGCCAGCGCGAGCGCGCCGGCGGCGGACGCGACAGCATGAATTCGCGCGGCCCGTCCCGCACCTTGACCGAGGGCAACGCCACCTACCGGATCGCCGTCGGGCGCCGCAACCGCGTGATGCCCGGCTCCATCGTCGGCGCCATCGCCAACGAGGGCGGCCTGTCCGCCGCGCAGATCGGCGGCATCGACATCCGCTCGGATCACTCGCTGGTCGAGCTGCCCGCGGACCTGAGCAAGGACCAACTGCGCGCACTGTCCAAGACCCGCATCGGCGGGGAGCTGATCCACCTGGAGCTCGACGCCGGCCGCAAGCCGCGCCAGGACCGCGACGACTTCGGAGGCGGCCACCGCGGCGGCTTCCGCAGCGACCGGGGAGACCGGCCGTTCACCAAGAAGTCGGACGGCGACCGCCCCTACAAGAAGAAGTTTGACGGGGACCGTCCGTACAAGAAGAACGACGGCGAACGCAGCTTCAGCGCCGACCGCGCCGATCGCGGTGGCTTCGGCGGCGACCGCGACCGCAGCTTCGGCGGGCCGCGCAAGCCCCGCCACACCCGCGGCTGATCCAACCCGGATCCTCTAGCCACCCTCCGGGGCATCTGTCATGGACAGGTGCCCCGGAGGCGTTTAACCCGCCTTCCGGCCAGAGCCCAGATAGTGTGACGACAAAGCTGGTGCAGGGGCGTCAGCATCCTCCGCATCAGCGCCTGCTGGAGCTTCTCCGGGTGCCGGAGACCACCGCGGACCCGTGCTCGGCGGAATAGGCCACTGCGGCTGCCAGTCCGCAGCTTTCAAAGATGCCGGAAGCGGCCTCCGCCTGGCGCTCGCTCGTTTCCACCAAGACCGACCCGCCGGGTGCCAACCACTCCGGTGCGCGCGCCGCAACGCGGCGCATGACCGCCAAACCGTCCGCACCGCCGTCGAGCGCCCACGCCGCTTCATGCAGGCGGGCCTCGGCCGGCAGCAGGGCGATCTCCTGTGTCGGAACATAGGGCACGTTGGCGGCCAGGATATCCACCCGGCCCCGCAGTCCCGAGGGCAGCGCGTCGAATAGATCCCCCTCGTGCACCCGCGCGGCCGGCAGGTTCCTGCGCGCACAGGCGGCCGCCGCCGGGTCCACGTCAGCGGCGTGCAGTTCGGCGGGTGCCAGCAGCTTGCCCAGCGCCGCCGCCACGGCCCCGGAGCCGCAGCACAGGTCGACGACCACGGCGGTGCTGGCCGGGGCAAGGTCGGCTGCCCGCTGGACCAGGAACTCTGTTCTCCGGCGCGGGACGAAAACTCCGGGAGCCACGGCAATGCGCAGGCCGCAGAACTCAGCCCAACCCAATACCTGTTCCAGAGGCATGCCGGCAGCGCGCTGTTCCACCCTTGCAGCCAGGACACTCGGGTGACCGCTTTCGGCCAGCAGCAGGTCCGCTTCTTCCTCAGCAAATACGCAGCCCGCGGCACGCAGCCGGGAGACGATTCCATCCCGGGCCGCGGATGACTGGGAAACCTGCATGGGTTCCTTTCGGGTGGTGCCCCCAGACTACCCACAGGCACCCGCTTAACCCCCACTTCCATGTGATCTTGGCTTCACTTTTGGGCTCATTTCCCGCCTCCGCACGTTCCATTCCGCAGCACGACTTCAGTTCTGCTTTCGGCGGCCCAAGGGTCGATTCCACGGGCTAAATCGGTGAACCCGAGGCAGGATCGCAGCCCAACCCCAAGCCTGCGGTGTGGCGTTCACCACGGGTCCTCAATTCGATTTCATCCCGGGGCAAATTGCTGGTAATGTATTTCTCCGTTGCCCCCCTAGCTCAGTGGTAGAGCGCGTTCTTGGTAAGAACGAGGTCACCGGATCGATTCCGGTGGGGGGCTCTGAATGGCAAAGCCCGCGTCTGCGTCGCGAGACGCAGCGCGGGCGCTCCCATTCGTGGCGGTGTAGCTCAGCTGGTTAGAGCGCACGACTCATAATCGTGAGGTCCCCGGATCGAGTCCGGGCACCGCTACAAAGCCTTGAAGGGCCCGATCGGAACTACGGTTCAGGACGGGTCCTTCAGCTTGTTAAAGGGTCTGCCGGTCCGTTGTGCGGCCCGTCTGCCCGCCGGCCCGTGCCGCGCATCCCTTTTACTAGAGTGGACGCCATGCCCGCCCTCTATCTTGTCCACGGCATCGCCTGGACCACTGCGGGGCCCCAGCTGCGCCTGGCATCTCCGGATGGCGCACCGGAGGGCATCCCGGTGAGAGCTGGGACCCGTCTGGGCTTCCGCGTGCTGGATCCACAAGTCTTCTGCCTGGGCGGCCACCGGGTGCATTCCGCAGAGGACCGGACACATGTGCCATGCCGGTTGCAGGCGCCGGCCGAGCGCGGCTACCAATGTGTGAACTGCTTCCTCAACGACGACTTGCGCTTCCTGCATGACAGCCATCGCAGCGGCCGGGCGCCTGAGGGGCTGTTGCTGTACCTCGGGCAGCCACACTGGCTCTACGTGGCGACGTTCGCCAACGGTGCCAGCAAGGTGGGAACGGCGGCCAACATACGGAAGTCGTTGCGGTTGGCCGAGCAAGGCGCCGTGGTCGCACGTTACGTCGCCAAGACGCGTGATGGGCGGGTGGTCCGGGTGCTGGAGGACATGGTTTCTGGAGCTACCGAACTGACGCAAGCCGTGCGTAGCGCCGCCAAGTATGCCGGGCTCCTGACCCCGCTGCCTGCCGACGATCTGGAGCGGATCAATGCGAGCCACGCTGCCACTGTTCGCAACTTGCTGCCTGCCGCTCAACTCGAGGGCTTCGACGTCGTCGACGAACAGTGGCAGCTGCCGGAGCTCGCGGGGCCGGTGTTGGCGGACGGGATCAGGAGGAGCTACCCGGCCAGCTTTGATTCAGGCGACCATGGGCTCACCGTGCAAGGCATGCTGGGCAGCGTCGCGGCTGCGCAACTGACGGAGGGCGGACCGCGCTTCCTGGCGGACCTCGGGAGACTGAAGGGCCGCCGAATCGCGCTGGGGGACTTTGTCTCCGAGCTGCCCGCCATGCAGGAACAACTGTTCTAGCGAAAGATCAGGCTCTGCCCCGAAACACGACAAACCGCCCTGCGGTTCGGCCGGCAGCGGCGCGGCCGGTAACCTTGAAGTATGAATCCTTGGGACCTCGGCTCGCCGCTGTACCGCAAGCTGGTGATCTCTGCCATGGCGCTCATCGGTGTCGGGATCCTGCTGTCTGTCATAGGGGCCTCGGCCGGCATCCAGTGGCTGATCTGGGCGGCGATTGCGGTCATTGCTACGGGACTGCTGACCCATCTGGCGGGGCTGTTCGTCCGATTCCGCGATGCCCGGGCCCGTCAGGCGGCCGCAAATCCGCGCAGTACGCCTCCGGCCAAGCGACGTTAGTCCATTCCCGCCCGCTCCACCTGAAGGAGATCCATGTCCGAGCAAGCCGGGGTCAACCCCGACCTCGCCGGCCGCGTGTACCCGGCTGGCGCTGCCTACACTGTGGGCCGCGAGAAAATCAGGGAGTTCGCCTCGGCGGTGAAAGCCACGCACCCCGCGCACTTCGACGTTGAAGCCGCGCGCGCCCTCGGCTACGCCGATCTGGTGGCACCGCCGACGTTCGCCATCATCGTGGCCCAACGCGCAGATGCTCAGCTGATCGAGGATTCGGATTCCGGCATCGATTTCTCCCGCGTCGTCCATGCCGACCAGCGGTTTGTGCACCACCGGCCCATCGTCGCCGGCGACGAACTCGTGGCTGAGCTCCATGTGGACCAAGTCCGCGCCATGGGCGGCGGGGCCATGATCACCACCCGCGCCGAGATCAGCACCGTGGCTGGCGAGAAGACGGCCACCACCACGTCGTCGATCCTGGTGAGAGGGGAAGGCCAGTGAGCGTCGAACTGAACGAACTTACCGTTGGACAGGACATCGGCTCACGAGCCATCGAGGTCTCCCGCGCAGACTTGGTCAGGTACGCCGGAGCATCGGGCGACTTCAATCCGATCCACTGGAACGGGCGTTTCGCCGAGCAGGTGGGGCTTCCCGGCGTCATCGCACACGGCATGTTCACGATGGGCGCTGCCGTGCAGCTGGTAACGGACTGGATCGGCAACCCGGCCGCCGTCGTTGACTACCAGACCCGGTTCACCAAGCCGGTGCTCGTGGAGGACGTTGACGGCCCGGGTGCGAGCATCGAAGTCATCGGCGCCATCGGCGCCATCGACTCAGACAACGGGACGGCGCGAGTCGACCTGACGGTGACCGCTGCAGGCGTGAAGGTACTGGTCAAAGCACAGGCGGTCGTCAAGGTTTGGTAACCCGCCCTGAACCCGGCAGCGGCGAGGCCGGCGCCGTGACGGAAACGATTCTTGCTCCGCTGACAACGCTTGGCGTGGGCGGCGCGGCCCGGCGTTACGTCGAGGCTGGCTCCGAGTCCGAGATCGTTGATGCCGTCAAGGCTGCCGACGACTCCGGCGACGACCTGCTGATCGTCGGCGGCGGGTCCAACCTCGTGATTTCCGACGACGGCTACCCCGGGACCGTCATCCGGGTCGCCAACACCGGCTACACCGTCGAGCAAAGAGACGGCGCCGTGACGCTCACGGTTCAAGCAGGTGAGCCGTGGGACGACCTCGTTGCCTTGACCGTCGCGAACGGCTGGGCCGGGCTGGAAGCTCTCTCCGGTATCCCGGGGCTCACGGGTGCCACACCGGTACAGAACGTCGGCGCCTACGGATCCGACGTCTCGCAGACCATCACTCGGGTCCGAACATGGGACCGTAACACTGGTTCGATTCAGGAATTCGACAATAGCGACCTCGCGTTTGGCTATCGCGACTCGGTCTTGAAACGAAGCACCGTCAACGGTTCGCCGCGCTTCGTGGTGCTGGAAGTAGAGTTCCGGCTGACGGCGGGGCGGCAGAGCCTTCCGATCCGTTACGCCGAATTGGCCCGCGTGTTGGCAGTCGAGATCGGTGGAACCGCGAACGCCTCGGACGTTCGACGTGAAGTACTCCGGCTGCGCGCGTCCAAGGGGATGGTCCACGATCTTGCCGACCGGGACACATTCAGCACGGGATCTTTCTTCACCAATCCCATTGTCGATGCCGCAACCGCGGAAGGACTTCCCGCGAACGCACCGCGGTGGCCGGCCGGTGACCAGATCAAGCTGAGCGCTGCCTGGCTCATTGACCATGCGGGCTTCTCCAAGGGCTTCGGTCTCGAGGGCACGTCAAACGGTGACCTGGACGGGCTCGCTTTGGCGGGCGGCCGCGCGTCGCTGTCGACCAAGCACACGCTGGCAATCACCAACCGCGGTGAAGCCAGCGCAGACGACATACTGGCGATCGCCCGAGCTGTACGCGACGGAGTTGACCGTACCTTTGGTATCCGGCTGCAGCCCGAGCCCCTGTTGATCGGTTGCAGCCTCTAACGTCGAGCGCAGGCGGTAATAGGGGTAAGGCGGGGATAGCGCTTCCTTCCCTGCACGGTCTTCTAGGGCAGATCTTCGCGGGTGATCGGGGCATCGGCCGATTGGAGCGGACGTTCCGGTCCCTTGCGGCCCCTGGAACGGACGGCCAGTTCATCATGCCGGATCATGAATTGGATGATGCTTGGCCGCAGCGCACGCAGATTGACCAGGCCGCTGCCGCATAACCAGCAGACCAAGCGGTAGCTGTGATTCACCTGAACCAACCGGTCAGTGCCATGGTCCAGCAGCCACTCCGGCGACAAAAAATCGTGCATCGGCGGCAGGAGAAAGTCTGCTGGCAAAAGCCTGGCAAACGTGTCCTTCGGTTCGAAGCACTGTTCAATCTGCAACATCAGCCACCATTCCTCGGAGATGTAGGCAGGGCCGCAGGCTTCGATACACCTCCGTAAATGCGCCTCCAGCCTCAGCGAACGATCTTCCCGAATCGGACGAGATTGACGCTGCTGGGCGAAGAATTCCCGGAGAACATCGTCGATTGTCGGCTTCAGGTGGTTGTGCCTGCTCACATTGGTCCCTTTCCGCTTGGTTCGAATCCGCCTTCTAGAAGGGCGGAGGGGTTTCGTCCCATCGTTCGCCCTGCCCGTTGCCGGCTGGAGGATCGGCGTGGTCATCGGCGGTGGGGTAGGTGATGGCCCAGTTTTCGTCGGGGGTGGTGGTGTGGGTGTGTCCGGAGCGGGTGGTGAAGTGCAGGGTGCCGTCGTGGTCTTGGGTGACGGTGCCGCCGCCGTGGTGTTTGGTTTTGTGGCCGGGTTTGCAGCGGGCGGCGAGGTTCTCGGGCACTGTTTTGCCGCCGTCTTCCCAGGCGATGGTGTGGTCGATCTCGCATTGGTCGGCGGGGACGGTGCAGCCGAAGTCGCGGCAGTGCCGGTCGCGTAGCCGGATGAGGCGTTTGAGCCATTCGGGCGGTATCCGCAGGTCTTTGGCGGCGGCGATGGCTTGGCCGTAGTCGTCGGTGAGCACGAGGAGCCAGGATTTGGCCAGCGCGGTGAGGTTGCGCGTCATCTCGGGCGGGATGAGTCCGTAGCCGGTGAGTTCGCCGGGGTCTTCGGCCAGCCCGAGCAGGGTGCTCAGCGGCGCGGTGACCGCGGCCGAGGTGGTGGTGTTCGCGCCGCAGCAGGTGCAGTGGCCCTGGCCCTGGCCCTGGCCCGGGTTTAGGTTGCCGGGTGCCGCGTCCGCGGCGGCCGGTTCGTTGGCGGCGGTTTCGGGTTCGGTCGTGGTGGTCCCGGCTTCCCCGGTGGTCGCCGCCGCGGTCGTGGCGCTGTCCGCGGTGGTGGGGGCGGGTTGGCAGGCGTGGTCGGGGTAACGCAGGAGCATGTCGGTGAAGACGTCGGCGCGGAGTTGGCCGAGCGTGCGGGTCTCCTCGGCGGTCTGCAGTTTCCGGGCGTGGGCCTGGAACAGGTTGTAGGCGAGCAGGGCTTTGTCCGCGGAGGTGCGGATGTAGAGTTCGGCCATGCCGTCGTCCTGCGGGAAGTATTGGACAGTGCGCCGTTCCATCGCGGCCCGGTGCCGGATCTCGAGAGGTACGGGGTGCAGCCGGTCACGGGCGGTGCGGGCGCGGGCCTGGACGGATTCGAGGGTGATGGCCCCGGCGCCGGGCAGGACCGTGTGCTCGAACTCGGCCAGGGTGTCCGGCGGCAGGTCGGCGCCTTTGCGGGCGATCGCCGCGGCGCGGGGCAGGTCGATGGCGCCGCGGTCGAGGGCGGTCAGGGTGGCGGGCAGATGGATGGCGATCTGGTGCGCGTCGGCCAGTTCCGCCGCTGCCTGCCGGCGGGGTACGGCGAGGATGGGGGCCAGTTCCTGGGCGGCGTGCCGGGAGATCCCGTCCGGCGCCCCGACGTCGCTGCCGGTCGCGGGCCGGAGCACGGCCATCCGGTGCATGCCGCGGGTGCGGCAGGACTGGGTCCAGGCCTCGTGCTTGCGGACGGCTTTGAGGTATTCGAACACGGACCAGTCGTCCAGGGTCTCGGGGTCGGTGCCGGCGAGCAGCCCGGCCAGTTCCGCCGGTTCCAGCTCCCGCCAGTCCTCCTCCCACAACTCCCGCCCCGGCGGAGTCCCTGCCTGAGTATCGCCTGCCGGGTAGGAGGCATCAGGAGCTCCGCTGGCTCCAGGAGCAGGTCCACAGGCGGCAAGATCTGATGTTGGTTCGTCCTCCGTTGTGGCAGGATCGGCCGCGAATTCAGATGGGGCGGCGGCGTCGGGGCTGGGGACCGGCTCAGCGCCGTGCACAGCTTCTGGCATCTCGTCTGGCGTGGCTTTGGAGCCGGAGAGATCCTGCGGCTCCTTCGCCTCGTCGAACGGTTCCGCTGCCATACTTCAACGCTACGCAGCGCAAGCTCCGGGTAGAACGGGTGTTCGAGGTATGTGCACAAACACCAGCCGGAGCGGCCCTGTGTAGGACAAGACGGCCTCCGGAGGAAGGAGCGGCCAACGTAGGAGGACACCGGTGGAGGACAAGACAGCAGCAGGGGAGGAGGAGATCGGGTCGGAGGACATGGCGCGCCGGTGAGGGAGTAGTCCATGGCCACCGATGGTCCGGGCAGGGAGCGATGGCAGGGTCGGGTGACGCTAAAGGCGAAGCGACGTCGCTCGCTAGAAAGGGTGCACGGCGGACTGAGGAGTTAACAACAGGAGCCCGCCCCCGAATGAACTGGTCCCCGAAAGTTGGACCGGCTAAGTAAGAGCCTAGGCGGCGAGGGCCTGAGCACGGTATTGCACCGGGCTCAGGCCCTCGAGCTTTATTGAGATTCTTTCGTTGTTGTACCAGTGGATGTACTCGTGCAGTGCTGTTTCCAGTGCGTCGGTGTTGAGGAACCGGACATGGTGGAAGAGTTCTTCCTTGAGGTGTCCGAAGAAGTTCTCCATCACCGCATTCTCGTAGCAGTTGCCTTTGCGGGACATCGACTGGACGGCGCCGGCTTTCTGCAGAAGATGCCGCCATGAGAGGTGCTGGTACTGGAAGCCCTGGTCGGAATGCACGAGCGGTTTCTGCCCCCACTCAAGCGTTGCCAGAGCCTGACGCAGTGAGGTGTTGGTGAGCTCCAGGTTCGGGGACGTGCCGATTGTGTAGGAGATGATCTGCCGGTCGAAGAGGTCCAAGACCGGTGAGAGGTACAGCTTTCGTTCCCCGACGCTGAATTCGGTCACATCCGTTACCCACTTCTGGTTCGGGGCATCGGCGTCGAATTCGCGGTTCAGCAGGTTGGGGGCCGTAGTGCCCTGCTCGCCTGGGTAGGAGTTGTAGCGCTTCCTGCGCCGGACTTTGCAGACCAGTCGCAGGGAGCGCATCAGCTTCAGTACGGTCTTCTTCGCGATCGTCCACCCTCGCTTGGCCAGCTCGGTGTGGATGCGGCGGTGACCGTATCTGCCGTGGTTCTTTTCGAAGATCTCCGCGACGGCGGCCTTGAGCGCTGCCTTTGGGTCCGGAGCCTCGATGCGGGCCTGATGATAGAAAAACGTCGATCGGGCAAGGCCGGCGACTTGCAGCAGGACAGGGAGGGGAAAGTCAGCCTTGAGGGCGATGATGGCTTGGGCCTTCACCGTCGTTCCTGCGCCCTCAAGGCCCGCAATTTTCCCAGATAGGCCACTTCCGCCCGCAACCGTTCGTTCTCGCGCCGTAACCGCTCCACTTCGGGCAACTCCGCCGGCGGCGGCGCGTCAGGCTTCCTAGGTCTGCCTTTAGGCCGTGGACGCAACGCATCCGCGCCCTCCCGGCGATACGCCCCTACCCACGTTCTCAGTAGTGCGGGTGAGGACAAGCCGGCTTCTGCTGCGAGATCCTGAGCAGTCTCGCCGGCAAGAAACCTTTCAACCAATGCGAGCTTGAACTCAAACGAGTACGAACGTTTTATCGGTTTGGTCATCAACGCTCCTCGGCCATGAATCCTCCATCGCCGATAAAGCCGTTTGACCGGGTCCCGTGGCACACCCAGCAATCTGGCCGTTGCACTATCTGCGATGCCCTTTTCGAACCACGCTACAGCGGCCTCGCGTTGATCCTCGGAAAACGAACTACGTGCATGCATAAAACTGCTCCCCGGAAGTCGGAACTGAATTTCTCAGTCCAACTTCCGGGGAGCAGTTCAGAAGGGACGGGCTCCATCAGCGTTAGGCCACCAGCAATGCTGGCTGGCGAAGGCGGTGGCTCTCCTAGAGGTTGCCGGTGGCGATGCGCAGCATGCGGCGCAGCGGCTCGGCGGCGCCCCACAGGAGCTGGTCGCCGACGGTGAAGGCGCTGATGTACTCGGGGCCCATTTCCAGCTTGCGGATGCGGCCCACCGGGATTTCCAGGGTGCCGCTGGCCGCCACGGGGGTAAGGTGCTCCATGGTGGCTTCCTTGGTGTTCGGCACCACGCGGGACCACTCGTTGTCGGCGTCGATGATCCGCTCGATTTCGGCCACCGGAAGGTCTTCGGTGAGTTTCAGGGTCAGGGCCTGCGAGTGGGATCGCATGGCGCCGATGCGCACGCACAGGCCGTCGAACGGGATGCGCTGGTCATTGCTGAGGCCCAGGATCTTGTTCGTCTCGGCCGGCGCCTTCCACTCTTCCTTGGACTGTCCGTTGCCCAGATCCTTGTCGATCCAGGGGATCACGGAACCGGCCAGCGGCACGCCGAACTGGGAGGAGTCCAGCTCGGGATTGCGCTGCTGGGCCAGGACCTTGCGGTCGATTTCCAGGATGGCAGAGGCCGGATCTGCCAGTTCGGCGGTCACCGCGGCGTTGAGCGAGCCGAACTGGTTCAGCAGTTCGCGCATGTGCCGGGCGCCGCCGCCGGAGGCTGCCTGGTAGGTCATGGAGGTTCCCCACTCGACCAAGCCGTTCTTGAACAGCCCACCCAGGCCCATGAGCATGCAGGAAACGGTACAGTTGCCGCCGATGAATTCCTTGACGCCTCGCGCCAGACCGGCGTCGATCACGTCCCGGTTCACCGGGTCCAGCACAATGATGGAGCTGTCCTGCATCCGCAGCGTGGAAGCGGCGTCGATCCAGAGGCCGTCCCAGCCGGCATCGCGCAACTTGGGGTAGACCTCTGAGGTGTAGTCCCCGCCCTGTGCGGTGACGATAATCGGCAGCTTGGCGAGCGTCTCGACGTCGTACGCGTCCTGCAGCTTGCCTGCGTCACCCGCGGCAGCACCAGCGAAGGCCGGGGCGTCGCCGCCAGCGTTCGACGTGGAGAAAAAGACCGGGTTGATCAAGTCGAAGTCGCCTTCATCCTGCATGCGCTGCATCAGGACGGAACCGACCATGCCGCGCCAACCGATCAGGCCGACGGACTGTGGAGAGGAAGTGGCTGCGGGTGAAGTCATGCCATCTAGTTTACGGGCAGGGTCAATCTGGCTGCCGTGGGTTACGTGCCGCTGCGGGCACAGCTAGGGTACGCGTACGACGACGGGGCTCCCCTTGGCTGCCTTCGCGCAGCGTAGCTGCGGCCCGGCCGCGCTGACCGCCTTGGCTTTCCGCGGATCAGTGAGGCCCGGCTACAGCGCCCGGCTGTCCTCCCCGCGGACCCAGAGGGAGATGCGGTAGCGGGTGCCGTTGGCCGCGGTGCTCCAGCCCTCGGTGGGGGAGACGCCGTCGAGCTTCCAATCGGGGCCCAGTTGCGGGGCGTAGGTGTCGCCGTCGGTCTCCATGTCGATGACCGTGACCGAGGCCGCGTTGGAATGCTGTGTGGTGAGGTTGAAAATCTCGCCGCCGCCAAGGATCCAGATTTCGTCGCCGCCCGGACTGGCTGCGGCCTCGGCCATCGCGTCTTCCACGGAATCGACGACCACAGCGCCCTGGGCCACGAGCTGCTCGCGCTTTTCCGGCCTGCGGCTGATCACAATGTTGGTGCGCCCGGGCAGCGGCCGGTACTTGTCCGGAAAGGACTCCCAGGTTTTGCGGCCCATGATCACGGGATGGTTGAGCGTGGTCCGCTTGAAGTGCGCCAGATCTTCGGGCAGGTGCCAGGGCATCCCGCCGTCGCGGCCGATCACGCCGTTGGTGGTCTGGGCCCAGATCATGCCGACCACCGGTGCCGGCAGCGGTTGCCCGCCGTCGGCGGCGGCTGCGGCGGCAGTCACAGCCTCGGCGACGCTGTCCGGATAGGGGCGCGGGCCGGCTGCGAGGCCGGCTGCGCTGGCGTGAGGGGCGGCGAGGCCGGCTGCGCTGGCGTGAGGGGCGGCGCTGGCGGGGCCGGCGTTGTAGTCGGCGCTCATACGGCTACCGGTGCCTTGATGGCCGGGTGGTGTTGGTAGTTGGCCACTTCGAAGTCCTCCAGCGAGTAGTCGAAAATGCTCTCCGGCTTCCGCAGGATGTTGAGCGTGGGGTACGGGTAGGGCTCGCGCGACAACTGCTCGCGGACCTGCTCCACATGGTCGTCGTAGACGTGAACGTCGCCGCCGGTCCAGACGAATTCGCCCGGCTCCAGGCCCACCTGCTGCGCCAGCATCAGGGTGAGCAACGCGTAGGAGGCGATATTAAACGGCACGCCCAGGAACATGTCCGCGCTGCGCTGGTAGAGCTGGCAGGAGAGCTTGCCGTCCGCCACGTAGAACTGGAAGAACGCGTGGCACGGCGGCAGCGCCATGTTCTTGATCTCCGCTACGTTCCACGCCGAGACGATGTGCCGGCGCGAGTCCGGATTGTTCTTCAGCTCTTCCACCAGATTGGCGATCTGGTCGATGTGCCCGCCGTCGGGCGTGGGCCAGGAGCGCCACTGCACCCCGTAGACCGGCCCGAGCTCGCCGTCGGCGTCGGCCCATTCATTCCAGATCTTGACGCCGCGTTCCTGCAGCCATTTCGCGTTCGAGTCGCCGCGCAGGAACCACAGCAGCTCCAGCGTCACTGACTTGAAATGCACGCGCTTGGTGGTGATCAGCGGGAAGCCCTGGGCCAGGTCGTAGCGGATCTGGCGGCCGAAGACGCTGCGGGTGCCGGTGCCGGTGCGGTCCGATTTGGCCGTACCGTTGGCCATGACGTCGCGCAGCAGGTCCTCATACGGGGTGGGAATCGCGTTCACAGCGTCCAGTGTAGTTGAGCGGTGCTTCGGCGGCGGGCCGACGGAGTGCAGGCTCACAGCGCGTCGGGTGCATTCCCGCGCGGGCGCTGAAGCTGGCCGCGGACCAGGTTCAGGACCGTCTCATCGTCCAGTCCCGCGTCCCGGGCGGAGCGCACCAGATGTACGACGGCGAGGCTCACCTCGGCGGAGCGGGCTGCGGTTTTGTGCGGGGCGGCAGCCGTATCGGCCACCGTGGTGCCATGCCGCCGGCGGCTGATGAGCAGTCCCGCGGCCTCAAGCTCCTTGTACGCCCGGGCCACGGTGCCCGCGGCAACACCCAGGTCTGCGGCCAGACTGCGCACCGGGGGCAGGCGTTGTCCGGCGGCCAACGTGCCCACCGCGATGAGCGAGGCCACCTGGCTGCGGATCTGTTCGTACGGGGGAGTCGGTGCGGCCAGGTCCACCCGGATCTGGGTGCTCACGGCGTGCGGTCCCGGCGGACAGCGGGCCGGTCGGAATCCTGGCCAAGGCTGGGAGGGCCGCCGACGGTGTTGCCGGAGTGGCGCGAAACAGGGTGGCCGATGTAACCGGCCACCGAACGGCGCGGGTGCGATGCTCCCGGGAGAAGCGCCAGCACGACGGCGGCCAGGTAGAGCACGGCCGTGGTGATGCGGAGCGCGGTGTGCAGGCCGGGGGAAAGCTGGTGCACGTTCATCGAGATGCTGCCGTTAAGGAACCAGCCCCAGCCCGCGGGATGTGCGTTGAGCAGTTGGGCGGTCAGGGCGAACAGCCCGGCGGCGGTCATCCGCGCAACACGGAAGCCGGAGATGCAGCGGAGCAGGTTGTCCGCCTCCCGGGTTGCCTCGAACAGCCGGGGACGGCGGTGCACCACCAGGAGGGCCGCTGCGCCGAGCAAGAGCAGGCCGGCACCGGCCACGGCGAAGGCTGCCAGCAGGCCGGGCTGTCGGCCCGGGGCGGCAGCATTGAAGCCGATGGCGGCGGCCAGCAGCACCGCGCCGCCGGCAAGGGCGGCAAGGAACGGGCGCGGGACCGGCCGGGACACAGGCACCGGCCGGCCGTGACCGGGCGAGCCGGAAGCGGACCGGTCGGACGTTCTGGTGTGGCCGCGCCACAGCCGAACTTCACCGGCTGAAACAACAGCCAAAAACACGGCGACCGGCACGGCAAACGCCAGAGGCAGTAGTTGTAGAGGCGACGCAGCGATGACGGGGTTCCCGTCGTCAGAGAGGGTGGCCTCAGGTACCAGGAAACCGGCCCAGCCTCCCACAGCAACCAGCGCAACTGCGGTGAAGACCATCGCGACAGTATGCATGGACTCCGTGATCTCCTGCCCCGCGGCATAGCTGCCCGGGTAAATGAGCGGACGGCCCGGAGTGCCATCGGGGGCCAACAGGGGCGGGCGCCAGAGGGCCATGGCGATCATCAGTGCGACCGCAAGCCAGCCTGCCAGTTGCCGGACTGGTTCCCAGCCCGTGGCCGGTGCGGGTCCGTCGAGGATGAGGGCCGGCACCTGTTGATTGGCGAAGCTGACCGCCATGGTGCCGAGCGAGGCGAAAAGCAGGGTGGCCGTGCGGAACAGACGGTTGATCAGGATGCGCCGCAAGATGTCGTTGTCCTCGCGGTTGAGGGAGTCCACGGAGCGCCGCCGCACGATGACCGCCGTCGCCGTGGCGACGCCGGCCGCGAGCGTCAGGATGCCGATCAGCAGGACCGGAGCAAAGTAGCTGCCGGGCTGGCGCCCGTTGTGCTCGCCGGAGACTTCAACACCGTCGAAGGATCGGGAGCCGCTGAAACCTTCCATGCCGGGCAGGTCCCAGACGGCCGTCGCCGCGGTCACGGCCAGCACCGCCGCCGCAATCATCACTGAGAGCAGTGCCGTGGGGAGGTAGTCGCGGATGCGCCGGATGGTGATGTCGGCGCGGCGGACCCTGCCGCGAGGCTTGGGCCAGGTGTATTGGCCGATGATGTAGATTCCGGCCAAGCTGACCAGCGGCACCAGGACGGTCAGCAGTCCGGCAAGCCACGAGGGTTCCGGTTCGTGGCCTGGGGCGTAATGGTGCGCGGGGACCAAGCCAACGTCGGAGGCCGCGGACAGGCCGCTGGCGAAGAACGCGATGAGGGCCGTCCAGAACGCGTGCATCCGGGCGGCATCCCGTCCGGCCTGATCCGAAGGGCCGGAGTCCACGCCGGAGCCGGGCACCGCGAGGGCGGCGGTACTTGCGCCCGCCCTGCCGGCGATGATCCGCAGCACGCCGTAGATGATGACGGCGCCGATCAGCAGGCCGCTGATGGTGCTGGTCAGTGAGTCCACCATCCCCCTCGTGCTGTATCAATGGATCAAGTATTTGATACAAAGCGGCAAGGGGTCAAGGGTTCGGGCTCAGGAGGCACCGACCGCGAAGGGGCTGAAGGACCGCCGCCGGCCAGGTGCCGTCAGTCGTCGTAGGCGTCGAGGATCTCCATCGCCACGATTTTGCCGTTCTTCTTCTTGGAGATGTGGCAGACCAGCACGGCTCCGGGCCGCAGGTAGGGGTCCTCGGTGGGCAGTTTCGCGGCGAGCAGGGGGTCCATCCGGGTTGCCAGCACCTTGAACAGGTTCGGCAGCACGGGCCGGTGGGTGCAGACGGCCGTCGGTTTGCCCTTCTCCAGCATCTGGACCAGCGCGGCCCGGGCCTTCTTCGGGTTGCGCTCGTTGTTGTGTTCGGTGATGGCCTCGACGGTCCGCAGTTTGGTCTGGGTATGCATGGCGTACGGGGTGACGGTCTGCACGCAGCGCAGCCACGGGCTGGAAACAATCCGCTTGGGTTTCCACGCGGAGAGCATCCGGCAGACCGCCAGGGCCTGCCGCCGTCCGGTGGCCACCAGCGGGCGCTCGCCTTCGGCCTGGGACCACGCGGACCGCGGTTTGGCCTTCGCATGGCGGACGACGACGAATGGATAGGTATCGAGCTCGTCCCGCCGGTGCGCGGCCTCCAGCGCGTCCAGCGGTTCGACGTCGGAAGGATTGGTCAGCAGCTCGCGGGCCTTGGCCGGCGCGCACCAGAGCACCCGGTCCACCTCGCTGCCGTCCGGAACCGGTTCCTGTTTGTCCAGCTTGGCAGCCCAGTACAGCACCTGCTTGAGCCCGGGGTTCACCTTGTAGTAGATGGTGGGCAGCGGAATGCCCAACCGGATCTGCACGCCTATTTCCTCGTCGACCTCGCGGACGGCGCACTCGGGCGTGGTTTCACCGCTGTCCAGCTTGCCCTTGGGCCAGGACCAGTCGTCGTAACGCGGCCGGTGGATCAGCAGTACTTCGAGCCGGCCCTGGCGGACGCGCCAGCACAGAGCCCCCGCAGCGGTGACCTTGACGCCCGGGGGAGCACCGGCGTCGACGGTTTTGTTCTGCGTCATCAGCGGCGGGCGAGGGTGCGCTGGCGGGACCGGGAGGCAAGCAGCCAGGACTGGATGTCCGAGAGCGGGTTGCCGTCGTCGTCCTTGTGGTGCCTGGTCCAGGTGCCGTCGCTGTCCAGATGCCAGCTGGCGGTGCCCGGGTCCATGTACCGGTCCAACACGGCCAGCAGGTCGTTGATGTCCTCGCGCGAGTTCAGCTGCACCAAGGCCTCCACGCGGCGGTCCAGGTTGCGGTGCATCATGTCGGCGGACCCGATGTAGACCACCGGGTCGCCGCCGTTGGCGAAGCTGAACACGCGGGAATGCTCCAGGAACCGGCCCAGGATGGAGCGGACGCGGATGTTCTCGCTGAGCCCCGGCACTCCCGGGCGGACGGCGCAAATGCCGCGGACAATGACGTCCACCTTCACGCCGGACTGCGAGGCGCGGTAGAGCGAGTCGATGATGGCCTCGTCCACCATGGAGTTCACCTTGATCACCACGCGGGCGGCCAGGCCGGCCCTGCTGTTGGCGATTTCCTTCTCGATCCGGTCGATCAGGCCGGAACGCACCGAACGCGGTGCCACCAAGAGGCGCTTGAAGGTGGACTTCGGGGCGTAGCCGGAGAGCTGGTTGAACAGCTTGGAGAGGTCTTCGCCCACCTGGTAATTGGCCGTCAGCAGGCCCAGGTCCTCGTAGTAGCGGGCCGTGCGCGGGTGGTAGTTGCCGGTGCCGATGTGGCAGTAGCGGCGCAGGCCGTCGCCCTCCTGGCGCACCACCAGCGAGAGCTTGCAGTGGGTCTTCAGGCCTACGATGCCGTAGACCACGTGGACGCCGGCCTGCTCCAGCTTCCGGGCCCAGTCGATGTTGGCCTGCTCGTCGAACCGGGCCTTAATCTCCACCAGGGCCAGCACCTGCTTGCCGGCTTCGGCGGCGTCGATCAACGCGTCCACGATCGGTGAATCGCCCGAGGTCCGGTAGAGCGTCTGCTTGATGGCCTGCACCTTCGGGTCTGCGGCGGCCTGCTCCAAAAAGGCTTGCACGGAGGTGGAGAACGAATCGTACGGGTGGTGCAGCAGGATGTCGCGCCGGCGCATGGCAGCAAACACATTCGCGGCCTTGGACGTTTCGCTCTCGTTCAAGAAGCGGCTGGTGTGCGCCAACTGCTTGGGGTACTTCATGTCCGGCCGGTCGATCCGGTAGATGGCTTCCAGGCCGCGGAGGTCCAGCGGTGCCGGCAGCGCGTACACCTCGGATTCCTCGACGCCGAGTTCGCGCACCAGCAGTTCGCGCACGCTCGGGTTGATGTCCGTGGCCACTTCAAGCCGCACCGGTGGGCCGAAGCGGCGGCGCAGCAGTTCCTTTTCCAGCGCCTGCAGTAGGTTCTCGGCGTCGTCCTCTTCGACTTCCAGGTCCTCGTTGCGGGTGACCCGGAAGGTGTGGTGTTCCAGCACGTCCATGCCCTGGAAGAGCAGGTCCAGGTGCTGGGCGATGACGTCTTCCAGCGGGATGAACCGTGCGGTGCGGCCCGGGACCGATCCGGCGCGGGGGCCGTCTACGGAGATCAGCCGGGAGAGCTGGTCGGGAACCTTGAGCCGGGCGAAGAGTTCCTTCTCGCTCACCGGGTTGCGCACAATCACGGCCAGGTTCAGCGAGAGCCCGGAGATGTAGGGGAACGGGTGGGCCGGGTCCACCGCCAGCGGGGTCAGGATCGGGAAGACCCGCTCCCGGAACATCACGGAGAGCTCGGTGCGGGCCGCCTCGTCCAGCTCATCCCAGCGCACAATGTGGATGTGCTCGTACGCCAACGCCGGGCGGATCTGCTCGGCGAAGATCCGGGCATGGCGGTGCTGCAGCTTGTGCGCCGCGATCTTGATTTGTTCCAGTTGCTCGCTGGGCGAGAGGCCGGCGGCGGACGGCACGGCCAGTCCGGTGGCGATCCGGCGCTTCAAGCCGGCCACCCGGACCATGAAAAACTCGTCCAGGTTGGAGGCGAAGATGGACAGGAAGTTCAGCCGTTCCAGCA